>NZ_CACA01000001.1:0-56031 GCF_000180455.1 Kamptonema sp. PCC 6506 | reverse complement strand
AATTTAGGATTTTTGAGGGACAAGTAGGAGATATTAGGAAATAAGAGGAAATAAGAGGAAATAGAAGGGTTAAAATATAAAGCTTTTTATTGCCGTCAGTAACAATTGTGGTGTTGTTTCTTCTTACAAAAAGTTGCACCCTCTGTGTGGAGGATGCAACTCGCGCGCGCTTATTCTTCAAGAGAAACTGCTATTTCTGTCAAAGGCGCTCCTAATTTACTATTTAAAACTTCTCCTTAGTAAACCATTGATATACTAATTTACTAAGCACATAGCCACAAAATATACTCATAATAATAGTTAAGCCTGCGCCCGACCATAAACTATATAGGGATATTTGATTTTGACCTCGATCAATGCGTTGGGAAACGGTAGTTTTAATCGGTTCGTAAAGAATTTGACCAATGGCAATTGTTGCACAAGAACCAGTCAGCAGTTGTCCTAATTTAGCTTGTCGCTGATTCTGTTGTTTTTGAAGAGCTGCGTCATCGATACTAACTTGGGTTTGCACGCTTAACATTAGCTTTTCAAATAGTTGGATGCCTGGAGTTAAAAAGCCAATATTTGATTGAATTTGATCGGTGTAAAAGTTGATATCTTTCTCAAATTCAGTGAAAAATTTAGGTGCTTTCTGCCCTAAATCCTGCTCGATTTGTTTGAGGCGTTCTTGATAGTTGCTAAAATTAATTTTAATGGCTCTAGCTTGGTCTTCCAGAAAAGAAAGTTTTTTATAATATTCCAGAGAATCTTGCGGTAGCTTTTTGAGGGATTCGGTACTCCATTTCTGTTGATGATATTCCTCAGTTAATCGCTCGATATCTTCATAAAGTTGGCTAAGTCTCTTTTTTAAAACAAGGCTTTGCGAATAGAAAAAGTTAATTTTGTGATAGCTGAGGAGCAAGTCTTGAAAAATCCGGTAAACTTCATTAGCTGTTTTTTCGGTTTGTTCGTCTTTATAGATAAAAATACAACTTAACCGGATAGATTCAATTGCATACTCATTAACTTTTTTAACCGTAATCGGTTGTTTATAAATACAAAAAGGGCTATCCATAAACTCATTTTTAATCAGCTTTTCAGGCTCAATTGGTGTTTTGTAGTAGCAAGTGAGACATTTAACAGCTAAGGGTAAAATATCTGCATCTGAATAATCGGATTTGGGTATAATTCCAGCTAGAATTACTGTTTGTCCGACTTCTATCGGCAAGGTTGTAATATGGGGGAAGTCGCCAAATCTGTCAAGATGTTGATTGCCGTATTTGGAGGAAACAAAGCTGGTAAAACGCAGGAAATAGGTATCATTTAAACGGCTGACAGCTAAACGACGGCTAATCGTGCCATCATTTAAGTAAAGTAGGTTGTAATTGACACCATTGGTAGGTTTATAGTCATCTGGAACATTGTTTAAATCAAGGACATTGCCCGCATCAGTTGGTTCTTCATGGGGTGGCATTAATTTGACAACTTCATGTGCTTTTTTGCCAGAAGTGACGGTTAATTGGGAGGTGAATTGCTGCAACTGCTGGCTGAAAGTTTCTCGCCGTTTTTCCAAAGTTTCAAAAGATTCATTGATACCATTTCGCAGCACGTAATGATATAGATGCAGCGTGGGAGATAAAACTTGAACGGTGGTACTAATTTGAGTTTGTTGCATTTTGATTTCGTTGATTGGTCTGATTCCGCACGTTATTTGCCCAGCTTTGCAAAGATTGACAGATATCGCGAGATTCGTTTATTCGCTGTCTGGGATTTTGGCTGATAGCAGTTGCTATATCGTCGGGGTCGCCTGTTTTTTTGACTAGCTTATCGATGCCATCTTCATCTAGGGAATCGTAAATTTCTCCCAACCTTTCGTTAAGATTTTCATTTCCCGGTTTCTGACAAAATGCGGTAATGTAGTTTGCCATTGCTGCTGAGTCAAGTTGTTCGGCTGGCGGTATATTTTGTAAGTAATTGGCAATGGCGAGAGGTGTTTCGCTACCGAATTTTTCTGCTAGTTCAGCAGGGGGACTTGCCAAGATTTGGCTGAAGGCTTCGCAAATGAAAAAATCGCTATCGCTAATCATACTATCGCTGCTACTCATGTTTAACACCCAGTTAGGATAAACGCTGCCCAGTAATAAGGATTCTCGAAGGGGATACCCTCTAAACGTTTAAGTGCCTGCTTCAAACGAAACAGTTCTTTAGATTCTAGTTTACTCAAATCCCAGGTATTTGCCCGTTCTCTCAACTTGTCGGCGGTGCAGTGACGCAGCCAGTTTTGGGCGTTTTGCAGGGCTACAGCTTTATTATACGTCTCCTCTAGTTGACGGTAGAACTCATCGAGGAGAAAGGCAGTTGCGATGGAGTTGACTTTCCACAGACTGCTGACGACTG
This sequence comes from Kamptonema sp. PCC 6506, assembly GCF_000180455.1. Lineage (NCBI taxonomy): Bacteria > Bacillati > Cyanobacteriota > Cyanophyceae > Oscillatoriales > Microcoleaceae > Kamptonema > Kamptonema sp. PCC 6506. The sequence continues at coordinate 53,655 of NZ_CACA01000001.1, read as the reverse complement.
CTTTCGCACCTGCGAGTAAAAAGCCTGTGGGTAGTCCTAAGTATGCTTCGGTAGGCTGAAAGGCATCCACTACACCAGTGCAGCAAGCGGAGAGGGTTACTAAGTCGGCTTGGGGCATAAACATATCGGCAAAGATGGTACTGAGGGTAAGGTTATCATCACTGTTTTCGGACAGCATCAGGTAGGAGTCGAGGGGATTTTCAAAGTTGTATTCGGCGTGACCGGAAAAATGAAAACCTTCATTACACCTAGCAGCTTCGAGGATGGCTAATTTAGATGCTTGGTCGCCACTAAGAATAAATCCTGTCGATTCTTGCTGGTAAGTCTTGAATCGTTTCCTCAATGCCGCTATCTTTCTTAGAAGCAGCTTCGGCAGCAATATCTGATATCCAGGCTTTTGCAATGCTTTCTAAATAAATATGTTTAACTATCAGGCAAAGGTCTTTGGGAATGAGAGGTGCTTCTGCTCCAGGTAGTATCACCATTGTTACCAATTTATTCTCTATAAAGAAAAACTCAAGGACAGCGGTAGCTGGTGGTAGTAATGATTGAACTTCTGTGAAAGAAATCGGGTAAACCTTGGTTTTAGCGATAAATTCAGGATCGATTTCTACAACTTGGCTATATAAATTTTCTAAGCTTCTTTTAGCTTCAGACCATTTAATACTCAGTTCAGTAATCTGATCCTGTTCTAAATTTTTACTGAGTCCATCAGTATATGCCTGCAAAGTATTTCTTTCCAAAAGTTTAGCTGTTTCTATTTGTTTGGATAGATTTATGGGAAGGTTTTCTGGTAAAGGAGCATCATGTTTGGCAAGTCGCTCAACTAAATATCTGTTTCTGGAAGTTTCAGCATAGAAAAAAGCTGCATTGAAGTCACCAGTTTTAATACAGGAATCTACTAAACTTTGATAAATATCTAGATATTGCTTGATAAGAGAACGTCTTTCCTTTACACCCAAGCCATATTCCATGATTTCAAGATGAATGTTCCCTAAATTGTTATAGTCAGATGCCTGATCAAGCTTATTCTGTAGCAAAATATCTATTTGAAGAGCATTTTCATAAAATTCTTTAGCCTGACTATAATATTCCGTACCAAGTTTTTCGTTAGCATTTCCGAGGTTTTTGTATGCCGATCTTTTTAGTTTTAGGTCGTTATACTTGGAAGCTATGGCTAAAACTTGTCTACTCTGTTCAATAACTTCAGCATAACTACCAGTCCTGAACAGTAAATCACAAAATATATTTCTTGCTTTTCCTTCTATTTCAGGCTCATTAAGATTCGGGCATTTATTAATCAATGCAGTGAGAATAATTAATGCACTACTTAAATTATGATTGTTAATATCTAAACGGGCAATGTCAAGCATAGATTCAGGTATATTTCCACCAGCCACTCCAACTAAAAATAACTGTAATCGCCGAAGTAGCCGAAGTAATGGCATTATTTTAACATTAGTTAAAAGGGGAAATAATTTTATTAAATCTATAGCTATAAATAATATAAAAAATTTCATGACTAGCATAGAAAATGGCACCATTAAGTATAAGAGCCACCCGCTTAGTCTTAGTGAAATGAAAAGGTTAATAAACGGAAAACATAATAAACTAAACTGAAATATATTATAGCTGATTTTTATGATTGGTGACTTTTCAAATGGATCTATTAATACTCGTGTTTGCAATAGTGTGCCTAGCAAAAATAATATAGAATAATACAACATTAAATTAGGCTTAAACATTATAAAAAATAAAAAATGTGTTATTACCAAAGATAAAAATAAGTAAAAAACATCTGCCATGAAAATACTCGATGATTTTTCTGGGTAATTGGGCTTGAATTTCATAGTTTTGCTTGGTAATTAAGAATACAAAGTTTTGTAGAATAGATAGAACTGACTTCTGTACCATTTTCTAAATTGAACAAATCAAGCTGGCTCATATTCATTCTCCAGACGCGATCGCTATTACGGTAAATATTTGTTTCTAATCAAGCTGTAGCAAATTCTGTGAAAGGTCGCTTACTGGGATGATGAAATCCTAAAAGGATATTACTCTTAGGAATTTATGCTGCTAATAAATCGTCAACCACGCACAAATCTTGTTTTAAATTCTCTTCTGGATTCTAGCATGAGAAAGGATAGCGATCGCAGCATTTTGAGTTTCGTTGCGATCGCCCCCAGTTCCCCAACCCCCTGCACTCGACTAAACCATTTCCAACTCCCTCGGTTTCGATTCAGGCGCAGGCGTAAAAGTAGTTCGGGACTGAGACAAAGCTTTTTCCCGTTCTACAATCATCTCTTGGAAACGAGCCGCTGCTTGCTCTGTCAGGGGAATTTGAACCTCCCCGGTGTGAACGTTAGCTTTAAACACGGTGCGCTTGGACTCGTTTCTGACAAAGCAATCTCCATTCGGCTGTACGTAAGCCGTCCATTGGTTGTCGCCAAACTTGAAGTGTTGGGTACTATCGGAAGGAAGGTGCGATCGCATAGCCGCCGTCTGTGGGCACCGCCGTTGCTTGTAGGTTTCCGAAACGACGCTAAAGAGGGTATCTTGCAGAGAAAGCCGCCAGTTGTCAGCTTTAGCGTTAGTGGTATCGCGTTTTCCGTTAAATGCTGTTTCTGGTTTTGAAGCCCGTTCTTGTGGGAGTTTTTGGGGTTGGGGCGTGCTATCATTTTGTGCGATCGCACTACGCCCAGTTTTCCCCAACTCAGAACTTTGAGATACTTCAGGTGAATCGATCGAAGGCAATTGAATTTCAGGCAACCGAATCGATTCGCGATCGACTTTTAGCATAACCGATCTACCGCCCTTATCAGGAAAAAGCATTGCTTCAAAAGTAGTTCCAGGCGGAAACTTAGGACTTTCGGGGGAAAATGTACCCAAGTTTTTCCCGTCCAACTGGATAATGGGAGTGCCTTGAAATCGGTAATATTTCTCGTGAGTGGGAGGTAAATCGATCGTTCCCACTTGCAGAGTTACTTTGCGATCCTTCCATTTTGACTTGGAGAAATCTTCCTCTGAGTAATCGTTATCGGGATGTTTGACATTGACTACTTCTATTTGATTTACCCGATAATTTGACAGTGCGATCGTAAATAATACTCTTGTCCTCTTGAAAGCGCTGCACCAAGTCTTTTGCCCATTGTAATTCGTTTTCTTCCCAATATAAATCATTTTCTTTGCTGTGGCGGTAGTCGATTTCTCGCTCTACTAGGGCATTTTTGTACTGATATGGAACGTGCAATTCTTTGCTTTCTTTTTCGCACCATTCATCTACTTTTTCTAGTAAAGTGTCAGGATTTAGACCTGTGTTCTCTTTCACTTCTTTGGCATCTTTACCCCGCAGCGAATTTTTCTGGTAGTCAACTTCGTACTGTTCCATGATGCTAAGAGCGGCAATAAATCGCTTCTGCTGCTTGAGAAATAGCTTTTCATCTTCGCCGGGGGTGGGGAGTGCTGCTGCTACTTTACCGATGGCTAAAGCGACGATTCCGACTTCATTTTGAGAACTGGCAACTCCGATTTGTTCTAGGGTGGTAAACTTGCGATCGCCTGCTTTAACTTTACCTTCTCTAACTTCGGGGTCGTCTTCTCGATACTTAGCTATTGAAAGATCATGCGTCGCTTAATTCCGTCTTCTGGGTCGTGGATGCTGGCACGTAGTTGGTGAGGGTCGGGATTGGATTTGTCAAGTTTAACTATTATTAATGAGTTCAGTTCTTCTGGTTGAAACATTGCTTGCAGAATCGAGTGGCGCAGGATTTCTGGGTTATTGAAGAACTTGCCTACATTGCGCCCTTTGGCATCAGTGTAAGCGGCATCGAAAACGGGTATTTTGAGTCCTTCTTGGGTGGCAATTGTGGCGACCATGAGTTGATTTCTCCTAATATTTGAGTTGAAAAGGTATGGCGGGACTATCTAAGCGTTAGCAGGTTGAAACTCGGTCAAGTGTTGACCGTTGGAAGTGTTTTTGAGGCGGTTGAAATGGGACTAATGGTTGATGCGATCGCTAGTCCGGATCTGTTTGAAGATGAGGATACCAGGCTGGTGGAGTTGGCGATCAAATTAGTCCAATCGAACTGCTGGAAGTGCAATTAGTGAATGCGATCGCGCCCTTCATTCTCAATAGCCAACTCAAGCCATTACTGATGCGATCGCCCTTTGAGCGACGCTTTATTATCAATGTATCGGCGATGGAAGGACAATTTAATCGAGATAGCAAAACCGCATACCATCCTCATACCAATATGGCAAAAGCGGCTTTAAATATGATGACTCGAACGTCGGCGATGGATTATACCCAAGACAATATTTTTATGAACAGCGTAGACACGGGTTGGATTACTGATGAAAATCCCTATCCGAAAAAGACATCCATACAAACGAAGCAAGGGTTCTACACTCCCTTGGATATTATTGATGGCATGGCAAGAATTTACGATCCAATTGTTCAGGGAATTGAAAATCCTGACACCCCGATGTTTGGTTATTTTCTCAAAGATTATCTCCCCTATCCCTGGTAGCCAACCATGATCGATACATCGCTTCACTGCCCACATCCCAAGCCAATAGAAACTTCATTGGATGTTTTAGATAATCTGATAGTGTCTGCCAGCGTTTGGGTTTGGTAGGGGCGAACAGCCGTTCGCCCCTACGTGTTGTTATGGGATATTTACAAAGCTGAGCGTCTTACAAGCCGAAGTAATGCGCGATCGCAGGTAATATATCTTGACAGGTTTTCACCAATTGTGCAGCACTGGGTAAGCCTTCTGCAATGACTTTTAAGAACCCCATTGCCCGTTTTGCCTGCTTTTGTGCGGTTTCCTTGTTGGGGTTTTGTCCAGCTTCTGCCAGGACTTTTACCTGTTCTAATACTTGCGTTTTGTCATCGTCGGCTAAGTTTGGGTCATTAATTGCCGCTTGCAGTTGAACGAGTAGTTCTTTGATTCCCGGTTTATCGGGTTTGGAGGAGTCGGGTAACTGGTTGATGGCATTCCTCACTCCATGCAGCTTGGTATGACTTGTAATGCCCCAGTCTTCAATGTAAGCTCCCGTGAGAGTAGCACCTTTTAAGTCTGCCTCGTCTAGCTGGGTTTGCACTAATTTTGCTCTCGATAGGTCAGCATCTTGCAATTTGGCTGAGCTTAAGTCGGCTGAGATGAAGCTGGCATCGGCTAGGTTAGCGCCTTGTAAGTTGATACCTCGGAGGTTTTGGCGGTTGAAGTTTTGAGCTTGTCCCTGTCCTGTAATCAGTAATTGCCGTATTTTGGCAATCTGAAGATAAGTGGTTCCGGGGAGGACGCGATCGAGCTTTTTGGCTTGGTACCATTGGGTACGGGTAAGGTTAGCCTTTCTGAAGTCTGTACTTTTGAGCGTGGCAGAGGTGAAGTCGGCATCGGTTAAGTCAGCATTGCGAAAACTGGTGCCGCCTGTAGCAGCAATGACAAGGGCAAATTCTCGAAGCCAGAGCAACCCATCATCACCAGCTATAGCTCGCAAAGCTATAGATATGTAAAAAACCACTGAACCTATGCTCACAGCCATAGTTAAGAGGCAAGTGATAAGTATAACCCAAGTCGCTGTTACGGGATATTTTGAAGCTACAGTAAGACCGATAGTTCCAAAGCCTGCTAAAGGTAAGGATATACTCAGAGCTGGCACTATAAACGAAATTGCACCATATCTATTTCCAAACAAAAGTACAAGTATACATACAGAAGTAGCTCCCTCTAATGAAGTAAGAAGGGTTAAAGAGATAACCAAAAACGCTGAAATAGTTACATATATAGCTTGGGAGCCAAAAACACTCGAAATAGAAGTGGCGATAACAGCTACGCCTATAAGCCACAGAGCTTTTACAAATTGATAGCGCTGAGATATGACGAGGAATGAGGCTACTATCGCTGAAACCACAATAATTGACGCTATTATAGCTGCTTCGTTAGAAGCAGACATTCTAGTTATAGTTGCGAATTCTTTAGTGAGTCCAGGGTTGAGAAATATTGCTGACACAATGCCAAGCATCCCAGAGGTAAATCCTGAGAGTAAGGATAGAATCAACGGAAGTATCGCTAGGCTAATTGTCCAACGGCGCTGTAGTCCAGCCTTAGCCTCCCTGAAGTTGGCATTCCTTAGCTTGGCATTGGTAAAGTTTGCTCCTCGGATGTCGGCTTCACTGAAGTTGACCCCGGATAGGTCTTTTCCTTTGAAGGATTGACCTCTGAGATTTTCTCCACTGAAATCTCGTCTCCCGGCGGCGTATCGCTTCAGAACTTCATCAGCCTTCATGATGTGTTTGCCAGCGTTTGGGTGTTGGTAGAGGCGCAATGCATTGCACCCCTCCTAACATTAGCTCAACCTTCAGGGTACTGGTATTTCCCCGTGGGGAAATATTATTCTCGCTAACGCCTTGGAGCGCAATCAAAAATTGTGCCATCTTCTCCTAGATTGCGATCGCTTTGATCCGCAGTATATATCGTTAAGGTTGGGAAACGAAGTGGGCTTTTGGCATAAACTTTTGACTTTTAGCAAACTGGAAACGAAAGAACCATTATTCCTATAGAAGCGTGGGGAACGCCAATTTATGATAAGAGAGGCAACATTACCTATGGAATAGCAGCCTTTCAAGAAATCACCGAACGCAAGAAAGCGGAAGCAGCACAGACTGCTGCGTAATATAAACTGATCGCGCCGTCCCACTCTCCAGATCGAAATAGGTAGCAAATCGTTTGAGATTACCCGCACTCATCCGATACAGGTAATCCGCCGCCTCAGCCGCCACCCGAACATTCACGCTCTCGCCCTGCAAGTTCAGCACTGCCATCTCATCACAAGATAGGTTATTTGTCAACTCTTCAGGTTTCGGTTTCAAAAGGTCAGGAGCCTGAAGCATCGGAGATGGCAGCCTAGCACATCCCAGCCCCCCAAAATTATAGAACTCCGGGTCAGTTTCCAAAGAACTGCCCAGCAAAATTTGTCCGGCTGCTGCATGATTTCCGCAATCCAAATACCACACGCGGGGAATCTCAGAACGGCTGTAAAATTGGTTTAACTCAAGAACCTGGTTAATTGACGCTCTCCCGGCTGCCGTATCCACGCACCCCACCAGGATAGTCAGCTTGTCGTAGGCGTAGCGAATCAGCTTGGGGTCAAATTCCTGCACGAAAGCCGTCGCGTCCACCCCCCAAGCGATAGAGTATCGCAACGCTAGAGCCTGCGCCTTGGACAGTCCGATTTCCTTGTCGCAGAAAGCCTGCCTGCTGATGTTGGCTTCTTCAACTATATCGGGATCTGCGATCGCAAATTGCACCTTCTTCCCCGACTTGCCCAAACTCCGTGCCAGCCGTGCAATATGGTAAGACAGCCAAGAACCAGTTCCTCCCGCCCCAATTAGCCAAAAGTCAATCGAATCAGCCTGTCTGACAATCAGAGGCGAAGCTGACAAATAATCATAATTAAACATGGGGTAAATTTTTAAAAGTTGTTTACAATTCGATAGAGTCATCTAACAAAGATGGCGCAACAGAACTAGAGTAGAATTTATCAATCAAATCGTTTCTTTCTCCGCCAACTGTGACATCTACAATAAAACTCGGAAATTCAAATATCCAGTTAGCAGGAACGTGCCAGAATTGCCGATAAACTCCCACGCGGCAAATAATTTCAGCACTCGATTCAGTTACTTTCCCCAAAACTGCAAAAATGCGGAAACCCCCTTCATCTACATCATCAGCACCAGAGAAGAAAGCCGCCATTCGATTATGTGAATGTATCTCTACAGTGGCGTTAATGTACGAAGAATCTAAACCGTATTCAATCGCTCTGCATTTACCAGAACTTTGCGTTTGATCTGGAATTACCAGCCGCCATTGTCCTTGTTCCTGATGAATGTGGAAAGTGATTTCTAACGGTGGTTCTGCAAGCGCGGCGATACAACTTTCTTTCCACATTTGGATGAGTATCTGCTGAGGTATTCGTCCAGGAGTTAATCGGACCAAAGGCTCAATCGGTTCTAATCCTCTGATTAACGCGGTAAAAAGTTCCACCGGAATTATCACTTCTAAACCCGGTCTAACTGCTTTAGCAAAGATACCATTGCTGCCAATCAGGTACTCGAACATACTGCTAGAGTGAGGCGGCAGATTGTCTCCGAGTTTGACAATCTTATAATCGACCAATTCTAGCTGGTAAGGATTCAATTTTCGTGGTTCAATCATCAGTTATTACTGCAACTAATTTGGCAATTGTTTGCTGGGTAGCAATTAAATCTTTAACAGGGTAAGATGAACGTTTAACCGCTTTTTCGAGTTGTCCGCGTACATCACTGGGTTGTGCCCTAGATTTGCCATCGCTCAAGTGTCCGTTGAAAGGACTAGAGATGAACATTTCCCAAGCTTTTGTAATATTATTGGGCGAAGCAACAGGCGGTTTATTATCTCCCCAGCAGATGCGTCCGCAAGATTGATACGAATGCAAATAAACATTGGGCAGCGGAACGTGAAAAGCTTCTGCTTCTGGGTCAAACTTCGAGCCTTTAATCGCCCAAACCCAGTAATCAGATTTCAACCCGAAAAACACCATTGCTGGTAAAGGAACTAAGTGCTTTGATTCCAACAAATCTATTTCGTGTTTCTGAGGTGGTACAAATTTGATTGTCCATTCCCCATCTAATAGCTGAGTGGCTTTTTTCCATTCACTTGCTAGGAATTTAATCTCTTGAATCGTCCAGGGTCTTACTTCAAAATTACGATTCCAGTAACTTTCACAGCAAACACTTTGGTCTAGCCAAATAATGCCCGTTTCTAAGTCAAGGAGTGCTAATGCTGTCGGCAAATCGCTGATAGGAGGTGCAACACGACGGGCTAATCTTTTAAGAAGTTTGAAGTTAGTTTTTTCGGGATGTGCAATGTCTTTCAAGCTGTATCCAAACGTGCATTCGTACCACGATTCCCCTTCATCACCTGCTACGGATTCCAACCACCATCTACCTGACTGGGAAAGCGGGAGTAATCTCTGCCATCCGCTTCGCAATGCGTCAATTCCTTCTTCATGGTCTTGCCAATCTACTCCTTTGGGTGAGACAGGAATTTGATAGAGGCGTTCTTCATAAGCACCCTCTATAATTATGTCGTCAATGGGAAACAGATGTTCGCTAACTAGCGAAATAAACTCCAACTCCTTCGGACTGTGACTTTCATCTTCAGAGTAGAGTTCGGATTGGCTTTTTGCCCATTCCAAAGGAAACAATTCCTGGTAAAGAGTGAGTAGCTGATAAGTGTTCAGCTTAGTCCACAAATAATCGGTTGCTGATTTAAAGTCGGTGATTGGTTGGCACTGCTGTAATATTTGCAAAGCGGATTTAGCATTCCAAATTGCAGCCATATCAAAACCCCATTGGAATTGCACCAGCTACAGAGCGACTATTTAACAATCGTTCCTTAGTTCGCTCAACTGCTTTTACATCGTCTGTCCCTTTGGAGATAGCTAACTCAATAGCTTTAGCCATTTCTTTCATAGTGGCACTATCGAGTTCTCCCGAAAGCTCTAACCGTTGTAATTTTCGACACATAGATAGTGCAGGATTGACTTCTTCTGGTGCATTGATGAGAGATTCTAAAGGAGTTATTTTCATAGTTAATTTACTCCTTTAGAGCCATTGCGTTTAGCTACTGTAATCAGTTCTCCCGGCTTTCTAATAATGTCGGCGTTAGCGCAATCTGGGTAGTAAGTTGTTAGCAGTTTACGCAGTTCATTATCATCATTTGCTATGTCTTCATCAACAGGATGCTGTTGTCCCTCAAAGGAAATTAGCACTTTCTTTTTTGCAGTCATTTTTTATCTCCCAAAAGTAGGTAAGTTATTCAAATTCCAAATAATGTCAGTTGCGTTCCAGTAGTTTTAGATTCTGTAGGCGTAATGGTGCTACTTGCTTCGCTTCTGGGTTTATTTGGGTTAGTAGTTCTTTTCTTTAGGTTGCGAGTATTAGCAATCTGTCGCCGCACCTGACGATTGGGAAAATCTGCTACAAGTTCCTTCAGCAGTTCTTTTAGAGGAGGCGGTAATTCTCCCAAGGATGACTCCCTTATCATTTGGCTAACAGGAAAGTCGCCGTGACTGCTTGCTGAAATGATTACAATCCGTCCCTCTGAATGACCATCATTTGGTTTAAATGTCAAGTGCAGTTCGACGGTACATTTATCGAAGATATAAGGTTCTTCTTGAGGTTCGGATTGTAAATGGCTAGATTCTTCGGTTTCAGAGAGAGTATTTTCTTCATCTGACTCTGCCCATTTTTCATCATCTATGAAGTCTAAATCGTTCGCAGAGGTTGATGATTCAGTAGCGACTGGTTTTTTAACTTTAGCTGGCGAGAGTAGAGCTAAATAAGGTTTTTTAGCTTGCCAGCGAGTTCGGTCAAATAGCAGCCCAAGTTTTTGAAATCTCTCCTCTATGGTTTCTTCATCTTCAGGTTGAATTGTATACTCAATTAGCTCTTCGCTCGTTACCGATAAACTGGCAGCAACGACTACATTTTTTGGTGTTAGCCATTTCATTTGAGCGGTGTTATTTAATAGAATATCATAGTGTATCTGGGCGATAGCCCCCCTAACTGGTGTTAATTAAAATCATTTTTGTTCAAACCTCCACTTAGTAATAGAAGTGGCTCATCGGCGTAGGCTTCTATTTCCAAATAATCGGTCATTGCTTCAGCGACAGTGGCTCGCATAGAACCAAGGGTTACGAATAATCTCCCATCTTTAATGGGAAAAGATATATCAAGGTGATTGTCTCCTTCCTCAATCAACATGATAAGTTTACCTCGATAAACTCGGTAAGTAATTCTATCAAATGTTGAAATGTCAAACGAGTGGTTATTGTGTCTTTTCATGGAAAGTTATAATAAATTAATTCAAAAAACGGGTTAGCAGATAGCCATATAATAGCTATCTGCTGTTAGTGAAATCTGCTCAATCCTTTTTCTAAAAACCTTCTGCTAACCGACTCGTGCTTTCACATTCTTATTAGAAGTATCAGTGTTTTTAGGAATTGCTTTTTCTTTACTTCCAGTCTTCTGTGTGGTAGAATGAGTTTTCTGAGAGTTGGCAGTAGTACGATTAGAAATTATCTCAGTGGCAGCGGTCAGATTTGATGGCACGATTCCGTATTCAACTCTGAGTTTACGCTCAATTCGAGTACCATCAACGGGAATGCCTCGTTTCCAATCTGCTAGTATTTTGCGTTTGTTGGGTGTAACAACTAACTTTTCTGTCCGGTACTCTGTTGGCAAATCGCAAGGATTGATTAACACTTCGCAACTTGGCGGATTTTCCTTGAGTCGAATGTGACGGGAATGGCCGACAATCTCTGTGGGAATTACTCCCTTTAAGTGAAATTCTAGCAGAGTTTTATCCAGATTATTGCGCCACCGTTCCAGTCGTTCAATTGCCTGATTATGCAGTTCTACTAAGTGCTTTAAGCGTGCTTTGACTGCACATATTTCAGCATCTAGTTGGTCTGCTAGTTCGGCTTGCGTATCAGCAGCAGTTTCCTGGTCTGTCTGAATTTCCCAAATTTCTTTGAGGATAACCTCTTCTTCTTCGGGAGTTTCAGCAGTTTCCAATTGATTCCAGAGTTCAACTGCTTGAATCGAATATCTGGCTAACAAATCTTTAGCTAAATACATTAGTTACCACCTTCCACAACAATGAAAATATTCATCAAAAGTTTCAATTCGAGCGAGTATGGCTAGGGTTCCTGGCGTGAGTTCATCTGGTTCAATTTCTTCATCCCCTACTTCCTTACTTTGCATCTCTGGTATTAGTTCTAGGGAGTCAGATTTGAAATCCACTCCTCCAACTAAATGAGCATTAGTGTAGGGAATGAGGATATCAGCTTCATATTTTTGCAGGGACATATTTGTGTAAAACCTCGTCTCAAGTTTAGGAGTTTAAGAATGCCTGCCATTTCGGTTAGAACCCCTTAAAGTTTCAACCTTTTTCAAAGCAGGAACTCGCTGCTTGCGAGAGGGGATTTTTTCTTCAAATATGTCTGGTAATTCTTCTGAAAGGTCATCTTCATCGTCTTCAATATCGTCATTAGTGAAATCAGCATCGTTATCCTCATCCGCGTCATCCACTTCGCTTTCATCTGTCTGGACTTCTGGTTCAGGCGATACAGCAGGTAAGGTAGTGGAGGTAGCGATGATGTCATAGCCGAGTTCTAGGATTAGCGAATTTACTACGCTTTCCATCTGCTGTTCCGATAACCCAGGAGTCGTTTTCTTGAGTTCCTGCTGTTTCATTAGCATCCACACTTCCAGAGTTTCTTCTGGTGTTGCAGTCTTCAATGCCAATTTGATTTTTCTAGTCAGTTTGTCCCGCGTCGATTTGAGACGGTCTGTGGCGATTTTTTGTGTATTATTGGGCTGATTTGTAGGCATAAGTAGTGGCGTACCAAATTATTATTTCCACCCCAATATCTGGGCGTTATCCCATTTATCAGTCGATGACATCGGAAATTAGGTAGAGGTGTGTATAATTCCTTGGTCTGATGAGATACGACGCGCATATTTAGTAAGTTAAATAGTGAAAATATACATAATTTGAGCTTGTACATCGCCTACAAAAAGCATAACTATGAGCCAAATAAGAGGCTTTTATCCAGTTATTCTTATCCCTGATTCAATTCGTCAGTTCTGCGCGGATAACCCGATACCTATTTGGGAAGAAAGTGCTAGTCCTACAATAAAACCGCCTTTTCCGCCGCGACTGCCAGTTTTCACTAATTCCCGTTACTATTTGGTAATTATGCTTTGGATAGCCAGTGTTGGGGTGGTAATGTTGGTTAACTGGCTGTTTGGCATGAGTTCTATAGCTTTTTGGTCAGCGCTGGTGTGTGCGTCAGTTAGTGCAGTAGCGGCTTTTTCTTATCTGCGATTTGTGGATTTTCAAGTGCGCGATTGTTACAAGCAACGACTAGCTGAGTATCAACAACAGTTAGTTAAATATGAAAGTCATCAATTGCGTCGCTTGCAGTCAAAAGGCAAGGAATTTGAGAGATATAATTTTATGCTACAGAAGCGATCTAAGCGGTTTTTGAGATTGTTGAAAGAGATTGTTGAACAGCCCGCAGGTCAGGGTAAGGGAGGAGTACAGCAAGGGGTCAGTGAAAAGCAGTTTTTTGTTTACTTATGCCGTTATTTTTATGGGTTTTATGACTTCTGTATGGGGGGTGAGTTTTCTATACCTGGTACATCTTTGCGTTACACTGCTGATTTTATTCTAGTTCACCAACCGATTGGTTTAGCGATAGATATCGAGATTGATGAACCTTATGAGGGGCGAACAGGAAAGCCTCATCATTGTGTGGATAGGGGGAAAGATAGTCAGCGCAATCAGTTTTTCTTAGAGAGAAATTGGGCGGTGATTCGGTTTTCTGAGTTGCAAGTTGTCAAATACCCGGACTCGTGTTGTAAAGTTATTGCTAGAGTCATTTTTCAAATCACAGGTGATTATAGAGGTTTAGTTCAATTACAAAATGTTAAAGACTTACTACCTCAGAAACAATGGAAAGTTAAGGAAGCTGTTTATATGGGTAAAACTAAATTTCGCAACTCTTACTTGACAAAATGTTCCTCAAACTGAATAAGGTTTGTAAGTTAGAGTCGCCCAAAAAACAGCATTGATAATTGTAGAGCTTCTTATTCGGGCTGGCTTCGGACTGTTTCTATTGCCTCATTGAGCCAATCTAGATAGGTCTGTTCTCGTCGCGTTACCAACTCCAGTACCAACCCCTGCATTTTCTGCTCGCGAGATGCTTTGGAATCGTCCTTGGAAAGAAGAGCGATCGCCTTGCATTCAGCTAGTTTCTCATGCCGCGCTGCCAACTCTTGCTCTAGCAAATGAATAATCGCCTGATTCGGTAGCTGAGCAGCAAAGTAGAGTTGCACTACCAAGGGTTCTCGCAGAATTGGTAGAGGCTGATGAGTCCCAAGCCATTGATTTAATGCCGCTTCACCTGCTTCTGTAATCTGGTAAACCTTGCGATTAGGGCGATCGTGCTGAATTTCCACCGTGCAGGTAATCCAACCTTGTGCCTCTAGTTTTTCCAATGTGCGATAAATCTGTGCCTGATCTGCTGGCCACAGGTGGGCAATACAATCGTCAAAACACTGAGTTTTGAGGTCGTAGCCAGTCCGCTCCTGTTGCTGAAGCAGACCGAGAATAACGTGGGCGAGAGACATAGACGGTTTACCGAATTAAGGAGTGATACAAGCCCTACTCGTGAGTCTTATATACTACTATACTTCACGCTGCAACCAGGCGCATCCGTTGTCCAAAGAGTACCGAAAGAATACAATGCCTTTGCATATCTGCTGGATGGTTCTGGTTTGTTTGGCACCGAACAGGAGCGCGGTGACGATGGGCAAATGGTGATGTTTGCACCAGATGGGGATGAGGTTGTAATTACCAATCCTGCTGATGCTCAACAACCCCTCGATTTCCTACTAATTGCAGGTGTACCGTTGAATGAGCCTGTGGTGCGCTACGGCCCGTTTGTGATGAACACCGAAGCTGAAATTATACAAGCGATCGCAGATTACCAAAATGGAAGGATGGGACGGATTCATGTTTAATACACTTCAACACCGGATTAATCGACATCAACTTTTGAGCGAGTTACGAATCAAATTGCTGGACTTGCACAAAATATTGTTGAATGCTGAGCGCGTCACTTACGAACAAGTGCGGGGAACTGTTTCCAGAGGGGAATTGCTACAACTGGCGATTAATGACGCTCGATTTGCTTGGTTGCATCAACTCTCCCAATTGATTGTGCAAATTGAGGATCTGATCCATGCCGATGAGCCTGTTACAAAAGAAGCGATCGCTACTCTCATTACTGAGGTTCGGATTTTGCTCACACCTGACGCATCGGGAAATGATTTTGCGATGAAGTATGATGCAGCCCTGCAAAGCAATCCTGATGTGGTGTTAGCCCATGCTGATGTTGTCATGGTGCTAGCTAATAGTGAACAATAAACTGATTCTGTTTGTCCAAGTTGAGTGCAATTTGGACAAACTATTTCTTCAAATTCATTACATTAGGAGATGACTTTGACAACAAACACAATTAGCTACAAGCTACTGCTGCATAATCAGCAATAACAACATCAGAGCGAGTTAAGAGCGAAGTAAATATGAACCAGATGAATCCCGATTCGATTACCGGAACGATTTCGCTAACCGTGCAGCCTCAGACTAATGGACAGTATACGTGCCAGATGTCAACAGATTTGAGTGACTGCCCCACTGCGGACATCCGTTGCTACGGTCAAACAAAGGAACATACAATTGCGATCGCCTTAGAGCAGTTAGCCGAGCGTTATCGCCAGATTGCTGAGGAACGTCAGAATCGAGACTGGGATGCCGTAGAGCGAACTGAGGCAGGTTTGGCGATCGCTAAACATTATCATGTAATTTTGCACTATGAACGTATTGCTGAAGCCGAATCAAAGTTTGAGGCAATGCACGATACGATGATGGGAAATACGGTTGTTGAGAATGCGAAAATTACTATAGTCGAAATTGCTGCTAATTTGCCGATTGAGCCACTGACTTGAACGGTACAACTGTATTTGTGAATGATTGACTGCATATCTGAAAATTTTAGGTGGAATTGGAGGTAATTTGAATTGCATCAACTATTATTAAAATCTATTAATTGAGAGCGCAATTCCAACTCGTCAGCCCCAGTCTTTTGAGTTCTGCAACCATCAATGGATACGCTTCTAAATTCGGGTCACTCTTAACAATTACTACTGCCATACAACGAGCTAAATTCAGCAAATCCTCATCATCCAGTATATTCGCCAAAGCAAATTCTGAAATTCCCGATTGGCGATAGCCCATCACAACTCCCGGCCCACGCAATCGCAAATCCATCTCCGAAATAAAGAACCCATCAGTAGACTTTTCCAACACCTCAAGACGTGCCTTGGCTTCTGCTGTTTTACTGGTATCTAGCAGCAAACAATAGGAACGGTGCGAACCCCGACCGACGCGACCTCTTAACTGGTGCAGTTGAGCTAAGCCAAAGCGATCGGCATGGTCAATTAAAATGACTGTAGCATTGGGAACATCGACGCCCACTTCAACCACAGTGGTGGAAACCAAGATTTGAGTTTTGTTGTCGCGGAAGGATTTGAGCGCTTCATCTTTCTCGGCTGATGTCATCCGACCGTGCAGCAATCCTACCCTAAATTCGGGGAAAATTTCTGTTGAAAGTCGCTCGTATTCGGCTACTGCTGCTCTCAAATCTAGCTTTTCCGATTCTTCCACCAGGGGAAGAATGATGTACGCCTGACGACCTTGAAGTACCTGATGGTGGATGAAATCGTAAGCTGGAGCGCCTTTATTAATCACTTTCGTGTGAATCTTCTGTCGCCCTGGCGGTAACTCGTCAATCTGACTGACATCCAAATCTCCGTGCAACGTCAGTGCTAAGGTACGTGGAATAGGAGTCGCCGTCATTGTCAGTACATGAGGTCTATTTCCCTTGTTGAGTAAATTCTGCCGCTGCTGTACTCCGAATCTATGCTGTTCGTCAATCACCACCAAACCGAGTTGATTGAAGTTGACTTTTTCTTGCAGCAGTGCGTGAGTTCCCACTAACAGGGAAAGTTCGCCCGTTTCCAGTTGGGCGTGGATTTCTCTGCGTTTGGCAGTTTTCGTAGAACCCGTCAGCAATTGAACAGAAACCCCAAGGGGTTCAAACCATGTAGCAATCTTCCTATAATGCTGTTCGGCTAACACTTCTGTAGGGGCCATCAGTGCCGCTTGGTAGCCGGATTGAATAGCGACGAGGATAGCAACGACTGCAACAACCGTTTTACCAGAACCAACATCCCCCTGTACCAATCGGTTCATCGGGGTTTTGGCAGTCATGTCGTTGAGAATATCGTTGATGACCTGACGTTGAGCTAAGGTAAGCGAGAAGGGAAGTTGAGAGTAAAACTGTTCTACCAGTGGGCTAGTAGGGGTTATTTTTGTAATAGCTGAACGTGCTAAAAGTTGACGGCGGCGCACGAGGAATGATAGCTGAAGATAGAAGAATTCATCAAATACCAGGCGACGGCGGGCAGCTTCTAGTTGGGGTTCGTCTGGGGGTTGGTGGATATTTGCGATCGCTACCTGTAATTCCATCAAACCACATTTTCGTCGGAGATGCTGCGGTAGGGGGTCAATTAGTAGCTCAGTCATTTCCAAAGCTGAGGATACTGCTTCTTGAACGATTTCGTTGCTAACTCCTTTTGTTAATGGATAAATCGGGATAATTGAGTTTTTCGTATCCCTTACTTGGTCTAAATCAATTAGTTGAATTTCAGGGGAAGTTAATATCATTCCATAATACCGGTCTGCCTTAACTACCCCCGATACAGTAACAATGCTTCCATTAACGTACATCAAATTTTGCTCGTTTCTCCACTGTTGAGATTGATAATAGGTATGATTGAAGAAACGTTTACAGGCTATGTTACCTGTTTTATCCTTGACGATAAGTGTTTGGATTGTTAGTCGAGGATTTTTAGGCGGACTGATAATTTCGTGTTTCTTAATTTTGCCCACAATTGTGACAGAATCTCCTATTTGTAAACCGGCTATTTTAACTCGCCGATACTTGATGTAGTCGCGGGGAAAGTAAAGCAGTAGGTCGAGGATGCTGGTAATGCCAAGTTTTTCAAGCAGTCGGCAATTGTTTCTGCTTAACGCTGGCAGAGCATGAATTGGTAAATGCAGGTTCATGGGATTTAATAAGTTGAAAGCGCTCGTGCGGCTGCGTTAGCAGCGAGAAAGTAAAAATATTTCTCTTGCTTTCAAAAATAATCAAGGGCTTATTGAAGCGAAAAAGCGCTTTCATTAATACTCTGAAACCGAGAGAATTTGCCCAAAAACAGTTCTCTGTAAAGTGCTTAAATATCAAATGCGATCGCTTTACTGCTGCATGATAGGAAATGTACAAGACACGAACATAGTCTTTTGATTGCTAATCCAAGCTCAAACCAGAATTGCTATCGCGTAATGTGTTCTCTGGCACATCACTTGTTTGATCAACTTCATCTGATTGGGTTTCCATTTCTTGAACATCGGTTATCAGTATCCCATTCCACCCACTAATACCGGGGTTTATTCGTTTGGCTTGAGGTAGTATCGAGATAATTTCTTGGGACAATTTCTCGCCAAATTCATCTCCTTTCAAACCGACTACTATCGCGGGAATACCTCTGAGAAATTCTGTTGGCAAGGAAGATATAGCATCGATACTTAAGTACAAAGTCGGTTTGCGATCAAAATCGGGGTCGAGAGCGATCGCAGACAGCATTTCCACCGGATTGCTGGCAATAACGGCTCTTTCAATATCGTTTTGAGTCGCTATCCAGAAAATACCTTGTTCGCTGTCTTTTGCAAGTGATATTCCCGCATTACTGCCAATGGAAAATGTTCCATTAGACTCCCAAGTGCAGGTTCCCATATAATCTCCGGTAAGCGTGCGGAGAGTAAACACAGCACGGGCTTGGCCATCTATATCTATCCACCCTTTATCGTGTAACAGGTCTATCAATTCGGAGGGGAGGCAGGCATTTTCTACCAGCCTTTCTCGCACGGATTGCCAGTGAAGAGTTAAATCTGGTTCGTTTGTCTCTTGATTTAATGGTTCATCCAGGGATACATCTTCTGACTTAACATTTGAAGAATCAGTGGCACTCTCTTCAACAGACGTTCCTTATTAAAACTGCGAGAAGCTGGTGCCAAGTCGTACTTTTCTTCCAATTTTTGAATCAATTTTTCGCTGCGTAGATAGTTCCAGCTATCGGATACGCAAGTTCCTTTTTCATCCAATTTGATGCGGCTGGCTGCAATATGAATGTGGTCGTGTTCGCGGTCGGTATGGCGGATAATGGCAAATAGGTTTTGATCGAGTCCCATTCCTTCTAGGTAATCAAGAGCGATCGCCCGCCATTTGGCATCGGGGATATACTCGCCAGAAGGTACGCTTAAGGTGGCATGGTAAACTGGTTTTTCAACTCTAGGATTGAGTTGTTTGGAGAAGAGAAACTCCGCAGCTAGTTCCTGGGCATTTTCTCCTACCATATTTCCTCCAATCAGTAAAGCTCCTTCTTTGGAGAAGAGGTAATTGAGCAATGGGGTAAAAGTTTTACCGATTTTCTGCTTACCAATCATTACTAAGCTTAAAACTTGTGTAGTAAAACAAGTGATAATTTGTGGATTTTTTTATTAATAATCTTCGCTAAAACATTCTAAATTTCCCTCAATATCGCTTAAATTCATTAGAACTGGGACGTTCATTTGCTGTTGCTGTACTTGCTTAAGCAGTGCTAAAGTTTCCTCAATCAAATCCTTAAAGTTGGCTGGTTGTGTAATTTTTTCCCCCATCCATAATGCTTGTTCTGTAGCAAGGGCAATCGGTTTAAGCCGGAGGTTAAGTTCAGCTAATTTTTGGCACAAAGCAGGTTGATGTTGTTGTTTAAAAGTGTGGTATCGGAATAAACCGCTGATACTCAATTGGAGATTTTTAGCCAAAGATCCAGCAAGTTGAAGTTCTTCTGGTGTTAGGTATATGGCTATTCTTTTGATTCGTTTGGATTTCGACATGGCTATTTGGTGTTGGGGTAACAAGCTTAGGACTTATGCACTGTAACGCCAGCACAAGGGTTTCAGCTTCTTTACAAGCGCCAAGAATAGGGTAATTTGGCACGGGAGTGCGTAAGTCTTAGAACTTTATCCTTCGATTGCGATCGCTCTGCGCGTTGGTCTAGCCAGTGGTAGGCATATCGAGTAGGCTCAGCAACCATCCTGTCTGGGCGACTTAGACGCACCTCTGACACAGCTTGCTACCAAAAGCTTCGTTTTAGCCTAAGCCGTGAGTCCGATTTTTAGAGGTGCTGGGATTCAGACAACTGGCTGAGGGAGGGGAGGTTTTAGGAGGGTTAATAAGTAGTAAGTGCGTTTTAATCCCTCAATAGCTGTTGTTTTACAGCCTTCTTGTGAGGTAGCACGCTTGGCTTGGCGTGAAAGTTATTTCTGCACGCCCAAAGGTACAGGGCTATTTTTTTACCACTCTTGAAACTTCAATTAGGAAGACTTGCAATATGAGTGAAACTACTATCGAAACTATCTGGCCTCAAGCGATCGCGGCCTACGATTATGGGGGGTCAGCTACCAAAATTCTCTACGCAGGGCCAAAGAATCAAATTCGACTGCTGTGCATGGAACCGGAGGTCGTATCTGTACCGCAGGAATCAGTTTTGGCTTATACCAGAGACCAGTTGGGGTTAGCTGAGCCTGAGAATACGGCTTGGGTTGCCTTTAGGAATGATTACAGAGCAGTGGGGTATTTGGCGAAAGAGAGGTTTCACGCCAATGCTGGCCTTTCGGAACTCAAGTACGAAAGGGCGCTGCACAAAACTCTGGCTGGGATGTGGGCGATTAAGGAAAAGCTGAATTTGCCTGCAAAATTTACGGCGGCGATCGCCGTGTTGTTGCCACCGGGGGAATATGAAGACCGAAATCGGTTCGAGCGGGTGCTGCGTGAAGCTTTAGCGGATTATCAAACTCCTACAGGCTCAATGAGCGTGGAATTGTTGGCGTTTAACTGCAAGCCAGAGGGGGGTGGCATTTACTTAATGCACAACAAGAAAGTTGGTTCTGTTTTGAAAGAGCGGGTGTGTGCGATCGCGATGATTGGCTACCGCAATGCTAGCCTGCTGGTTGTTCAGCGGGGAGATGTCAGGCCGGGAAAAACGAGCGATTTGGGCTTCATCCGCATGGTGGAGAGGGTGGTAGCTAGGACTTCGGGGCAGACTGCTGAGCGATTGACTCCCGCGATCGCCGCAGCGGGATCTGAGTTTAAGGCAGGTTCTTTGATGCGGTTGGCTCGCAGCACGACTAAGCAAGGGCGGGCGGAAGAAGTACAGCAGATGATAGCAGCAATTAAAGAGGCGCGGCCTGAATATGTGCGGAGTCTCACGAGTTGGTTGGATGAGAATTTGCCGCTGGATTGCGATGAATTGGTGTTCTGTGGTGGGACGGCTGATTATCTCCGTAGGGAGTTAAACGAACATTACGATCGCTTCCCGCTTATTTGGAATGCGGAAGTTGCTATGCCACCTATTTTGGCTATGCCGTGCGGCTTTGTTTAGTGAGGATGAGAAGAAGTTTTACGAAGCAGATCGGATTTTTGAATTGGCGTTTGAGAAGAGCGTGATTGTCAATTTACCGGCTCAGGTTTATCCTTTGGTGACTAAGTGGATGGGAAGGAACAATTTAATTGAGTTGGGGAAGCAATCTCGTATTAGTTTTTGCAAGTGGTTTATTTGCACGGGGGGCTACGATAGCGTGCAACTCTTTTTGAAGTCAGTTAAGCATTTTGATAATAAGATTGCTCACGTTCTTGTCCGCAATTTGGGATTGGAGGATGATTGGAGTTCTGTGGAAGAGATGGAGGAGGTGCAGAATGCGATTAAAAAGTATGAGGTGAAGGTGATTGATTTTCCTAAGTTTTATTCGCGGGAAAGGAATGCGATTGATGCTCAGGGGATAACTTTTGATTTGGCAAGAAATAGTCAGGAACTCGGTGTGTTGGGCCGGCAGCGGATTAAGTCGTTTATGTTGTCTGCTTATGAGGCGTTTGAAACTACGGGGATGTTGCCGTGAGTTATGGTGCTGTTGATACTAAATCTTTGCTGGATATTGCTTTAGAGGGGCAATCTGAGGAGTATCGGCGCAAGGTTTTGGAGTTGGCTTTTAAGGGGAAAATTGAGCCGACTGACCCGATTTTTTTGATTTTGTTGGCTACTGGTCGATTGGAAGTATTGATTCAAGAGAGTCCTAAACCGGAGGATTTTGAGTTAGCATTCTAATTATCAGCTACATAATTAACAAATAGCTGAATTAGTATTTCTAGGAAGCGGTATGCAGGCTATAAAAAAGCACCTGTAGGGGTTGTCTCTTGGCAAAAGCTTAACAAAGATTCCACA
Source organism: Kamptonema sp. PCC 6506 (assembly GCF_000180455.1). NCBI lineage: Bacteria > Bacillati > Cyanobacteriota > Cyanophyceae > Oscillatoriales > Microcoleaceae > Kamptonema > Kamptonema sp. PCC 6506. The sequence continues at coordinate 31,592 of NZ_CACA01000001.1, read as the reverse complement.
CTGACAGGCTGATTAGCTTGTATTGCTTTATTTAATGCACGACTAATTATTAATTCAACTATATCAGAAGGTGTAAAGCCTATTTCTTTACCATTGATTATTTTGGGTTGTGTAGCTTCTACTAGCCTATCTATATCATCTTTATTGAATCCCATACCTTGTAAAGATGATTCCAATAATATTTGACGGGCTTTTTCATCAGGTCTCTTGAATTCATAATAGTAGCTACGTCGCAATAATGCCGGATCAATCCGTCCTGTTAAATTTGTAGCAAACAAAGCGACAACTCGTGCTTGTAGTCCTTTGCGTAAACTATCTACACCAATAATAATTGAATCGACTATTGCTAAATTCTCTTGCGCTCCCGAACTTGAATCAGTTTGTTCGCGTGAGCCTACCATAGCTTCAGCTTCGTCAAAAAAAAGAATTATAGGTTCTTTATGTTTAATATACTCTTTTTTAACCTGTTCAAATAGTTTTACAATCATGCTACTAGCTCGTCCCTGATATCCCATGCCTCGCATCATCAGCCCCAGGTGTTTAAAATGAACTTTCTCACCTAACTTTTTCGCTAATGCCACTCCCATACTGGTTGCTAGTGCTGTTTTTCCAGTGCCAGGATCGCCACCAAAAACAATTACAGGAGCTTTGTTTGCAGTAGTCAGAAGTGCAGGTAATACAGTTTGATAATATTGCTGACTCCACTTCTCTTTTTTTTCAAATGGAGTTAACAAACTTATCACTTCTAGAAGTATTTCTTCCTTAGCGATCCCAACTAGCGATTTATAAATTTCCATGTAATAAAAATCTAGCTTTTGAGGATTGAATGTTATCTGAAACGTAACAAGTTCATCTAATTCGGAAGTTGGTAAAGGGTCCATAATTATATCTCCTTGAGCTAACGAAGATTTATTAAAATCTTTTTCTGAACTGACATGAAAAGTAGTGGTGTTGTCAACTGTGAAATTGGTAGGTGGATCGATTCTTTCCAGATGTGCAGAAAAGCTTTGTTTTGCACCTCCAACTATTACGGTGATTTTTTCTAAGTACATTCCTATATCACTGGCACTTATTTTTTGTCCTATAATGTGTTGACGAAGCGATTGAATGATAGCTTTTTCTGTTGTGCTAGTTATTGGAAAAAAGCCATAGTCCCAGCAAATCATCCAAAATAAAGATGGCATTTTAGATCCCCTTATCCTAATTTACCTAGAGTTTAGTTTTCCCTAATGTTATCAATCAAAGTATCAAAGGCAGTGCCAATGCACCTTCCCCAGATCGTAGAAATAGCAGTTTTGCCCAAAAAAATAAATAATTTTCCTGTTCTAGTATCCCACCATTTCGGCTGACTTTTTACGGATTTTGCTAACTCCTTCCTAGCATTATCTTTTGCTTTTTTTACATTGTCATTATCATTTTTATCTTCATAGTAAGTAACCTCCTTTGCCATCGTAGTAGCCAAATCGCGAACTTTTTTAACTTCATCGTAAAATTCCTTATCTTGCAGTGATATTCGTGTAACGTTCAACTCCAGAGATTGATCTTGCCAATTAGCTTTTTCTGTAACTAAATAATTATTAATCAAACTGGATATTTTATAAATTTGATTGCTATTTGCTAACTCAAATCCTTTAGCATTGATTTCTTGAATAATATTTTCTACAGATACTAAAGTTGGCAGGCTTAATCGATTAGGTGAAATAGTCAAAGTTGTTTGAATTACTGAAGATGTAGGCAGTTTTAAAAGCTGATAAACTTGCTCCGGTAGATAGAGAAATAAATGTAAATGGCTCATAATTGTTAATTTTAATTTGTTACTAAAATTGATATTTTTCAAGCTTTTTTAAACTTCCAAACTTGCACTTCAACTCCAAGATTACCGCTAGCATAAAGCCCTAAGCTGCTCCAATTTTCTCCCTCGTATCTACGCTGAAAACTGGAGTTTTCTCCTGGTATTGACCATCTTGTATTACTCACAATACTTCTTTGTTGTTCTTTTGACAAATTTGACATAGTATCTGACCAAATAACCCAAGAAGTAAATACTGCTGAACTCGGAATCCAGACTGCTTCTACGGGTTTTCCTCCCGTTCCCTGACGACCTCCATTTGTTACAGATGTGACATCTCCACCTAGAAGAACTTTATATCGATACTCGTGATATACAAGATTTGAGTTAGTTGGATCATATATGCTGAATCCTATATCAGAAACAGCATTATTTATTAGAAGAGTCATAAAGTTATCTTCTAAATCATCGGCTTCATCTGAAGAAAGAAGATTTGGGTAAGCTTTACTTAGACTTTTTAAATCCCTTTTAACCTGTTGAGCTACATAAATTATATCATTTCCGGTAATCGATATCGATGTGGAAATAACAATGCTTTTCATTTTTATCTACCTATAAGTTGAGTTAACATCAAAGCTAGTCTTTAGTGGTAATTAATAATGCGTTTTAAATAATTCAACCAGCCTCTTTTTTTTTTAAAATAAGAGAATCGCTTTTTTCAAAAATTGTATTTTTTATATATAGTTGGTCTTCCTCGGATGTACGTTTAAATTTTTCGGTAAATTTAAGCTGAATTTTCAGGCAGGAATACTCTTTATTTTCTTGATATTGCTCTATTATTAAAGGTAAAGGTTCTCCGGATCGAACTAAATTATTGCTTGAATTCAGTTCAAACTTCCATTGAATTATAATAAGTTTTTTATGATTCTCTAAAATTGAAAACTCTACTCCTCGAATATAATTATTAAGAAAACATTTTTGTAGATCATTAGTAATTTGCTTTGCTGAAATACTACCAAGTAGTTCTGTTTCCGAAGCAAGTTTCAAAAGTTCATTCTCTATTATACTTAAGTCAATACATATATTAGAGTCATTTATTTTTTGCTCTAATGATTCATGTTTATCTCGTAACCCAAGTTTTTTTGAACTTCTATCTAAATCGTTAGTGATTGTATAATTTTTATCCCAAATAGTGTTACAGAGAAGCTTTTCCTGGGAGGGGGGATCTAGCTCTAAAAATTGAGACGACCATTTTACAACACAATCTAAGTATGCTTCTTGTTTAATCTTATTGAGTGATGCAAGAATTGTTTGGATATCTATACCAATTCGTTCTGGGTAATTTTTATCGCTTAAATTGTAACTCCATTTCAATAACTCTTGCTTGTCGCGACCATTGCGTACTGATAGTTCAATCACATCTGCAAGTTCATTAATCAGACAAGTCTCGATACTATCAAAAATATCCGACCTTTCTTCCGCACTTAACACATGGGGATACTGAGAGCGAATATGTCTAAGCTCGGAATTAATTTCATGGGCTATTCCCAAAATGTCCATTATTTTTTCTCCTTGAGTGCATAAGAGTCCGCAGCAGAGTAAGTATGAATTAAATATGAATGTAACCAAACAGCTTACCAACTTAGTAAAATCTTAAGAATTTCTACATAAGATGTATTACCCAGTTCTCTCTGCTCCAGCTTATGCAGTCCACCCCCATATACGCACTCCTCAGCCATCACCACCTCATCAGAAATCTGATCGAGCGCCTGTCACACCTCTTTGAGCAATTCTGGCTTATCCGAAAATATATTGTCAAGAGCAGGTTTAGGATACAACATCAAATAAACATTGGTAGCCGTTGCCCTTGAGTGATCCAGGATAAATCGAAAAGGTCTACCTCTACCAGTATCCTGACGATCCATATAGGTAGAGAGGAACGGCGAAGGAGGATGCTTTTCCTGCGAGTACCAGGGAGTACAATGTTTGCACAGGTAGCGATCGCCCACATCCTCTCTTACCCATTAATAGTCTCTGCTGCTTGACCTTTACCTTTACCTTGAAGTCTAGCCAGACGTTGCTCTCGCAGACCAGTATCTACCATCGCAATTAATTCATCAAGCTGGAGTGTGAGCAAGTCGATTTGTTGGTTAACTTCGCGCCACCTAGCGACACTTCGCGCTCTCGTTTGGGGGTCGGGTATTTGGAGTTGTTGATTCATGGCAGATTCCAATTTTGTTTGGTTTCAGAAATGCTTGCCTCTACAGCACCGATTAATGCCTCAGTCTGCTCAATGGTTTGAGCCAATAAGTTCAGCATAGCATCAGGAGCTATCGGCTGGTATTCAGCTATTCCTAGTGCCAGAGTATGCAAACGTGAGTAAGGCATTCTCAGTCTCTCAACACTGCTTTGCATCTGATCTAGTTCTGGTAGGGTTGCCTCATTCTCACCAAACCGTTCAAATAGATCAAACTCAGTGGCTTTGGCTTCATCAATTAGTTCTACTAACCGTCGCTGCAAGTAAAAGATATTATTTAAAGTTTGGTCTGGTAATTTGGCCATTCTGCCCCAGATATAGAGAAGACAAGACTACATCATACCCAAAAAAGCTGCAACTACCAGGGAAGGTGTTTGCACGCCTGCGATATGCCTCCGGCACACTACGCGAACGCACTTCTAGTTTTTGAGCGCAACTCCAGTCAATCAACCAACTGCTTTGATAAAACTTCAACAACCTTCGCAGCTAAACTATTACCCAATTCCCTCGGTTCCAGCTTATGCAATCCACCCCCATACACGCGCCCCTCACCCATCAGTGCCTCATCAGAAATTTGATCGAGCGCCTGCCACACCTCTTTAAGCAATTCTGGTCGATCTAAAAGCACTTTGGCAAGAGCAGGTTTAGGATACAACATCAAATATACATTGGTAGCCGTCGCCATTGAATGATTCAGAATAAATCGAAAAGGTCTACCTCTACCAGTATCCTGACGGCCCATATAAGTACAGAGGAACGGCGAAGGAGGACGCTTTTCCTGAGAATACCAGGGTGAGCGATGCTTGCACAGGTAGCGATCGCAAATTTCCTGCTCTACTCCCATCTCCAAATATTCCCACAGCGACGGATACTTAGCTTTCACCTCATCAGGGGGCAAATCGCACGATAGTAAGAATAACCGACGATCTAGAATCGGATTTCCCAAGCGATCGCCCTCAATCTCATCAACTGATAACAACCGGGGACTGGGCAAAACTGGCTTGAGAAATTCAAAGGGCAATTTGTAAGCAGAAACTTGCTCTAGTGTTAACACAAAAAAATCGTTCGCTCCCGTCGCCAGCCCCCGTTTAATAGTAAATAAGTCCTTAAGTTTCAACGGCTGTTCTTGAGAATTCACGCTACCAGACATCAGTCCAAACTTAGTCCACTTAGCTGCACTGCGTAGCGACTCCACCGACACGATCAGCGACATTTTAGATGCTGTCAAACTCCCTCCATAGGTAAACTCAACAGCATGGTTAGCAGGTGGCAAAGCTTTCTTAAACCAAACCACTGCTGACGTACAGAGTGCATCTTCAAACTGCGCGTCAGCAGCATCGAAACAGTGAATTCGTAGTAGGGTAACGCGATTTAGCAAGTAATCCTTAATTTGCCGTCCGTAATTCACATCCATAAATCCACTGGGAATCAGCCACCCCGCTAATCCATCAACAGCCATACTCGCATCCGCAATGCACAAAAAATGGCAGTAAAGACTAGCCAACTGACTGAGTTTAACTCCCGCTGTTTGCTGTGCTAGCTGTTGCAGCCGCAGCTTTTCAACTCGGTTCAAATGATGGTGCCGGACATAGGGGGGATTGCAAATTACTAAGTTAGCTTTTGCTTCATCAGAGTTAGGGGGTGTCGCTTGGGTAAAGTCAGCGATATTCAGATGTAGCGAAGTGTCACTCCAAAGCTTAATCGCTTCGTTTCCGTAATGGGGGTCAATTTCATAGCCAACTGCTTTAACAATTTGCGATCGCCCAAATTGCTGCAATAATGCCGAATAAAAAGAACCTGTGCCAAAAGCTGGGTCGAGAAAACGAATTTTAATGTCTGACGGCAACAGCATTGAAGCATATTTGAGAATATCTGCTGCCAGTGTTGGAGGTGTAGCAAACTGACCTAGCTTATTTCGCTGAGCTTGAGTTCTAGCTCCATCCAGTTGCGATTGCCGCAACATTCGTGTCAATTCAATTGTTGCAGTTACATTCATATTTCAAATAGCGCTAAATCATCAATCCGATGTTCCCAAACCCAGTCAATTCCTTCGGCCGCTTCGTAACCCAAATAGCCACTGTCAAAGTAACCGCAAAGAAACAAAATAAAACGCACGTTATTGCCGTAATTGCTCCTCAATTGAGTCATTTTAATAGCTTCTTCCTTGCGTCGCTTATTGGGATTGGTATAGTCACCGGCAGATTTCGCTTCAATCAGTAACGGGAATTCACCAGGGCTAGAATCAATTGGCACGAGCGCAACATCAATAGGGATATTAATTTGTTTGGTGCCGGACTGTAAAAGTACCGGGATATTGAGCCGAAACGAGAAAGTCCCCGGTTGCATTGTCTCAAAACTTAATCCGGCTCCTCCTCTAACATAGGAATAACCACGCTGTTCCAGCCATTGTCTGATCATAGTAAGCTGCCTTCGTTCTTGAGCGTTGCGAACGATCGGGTCAGAAATAGCACCGCAAAGGCGATCGGCTACAATTGTTGCTGCTCTTTGAACTTCACTATCAGTTGGCTGCTGTCGGCTTTCTAGCCAAGGAAAAATATCTTTGTCGAGCAGTCGTGCAATAATTTGACTAATTTTTGTGAGTTCAGCATCCAGAGTTGCAATGTCTGCCCGGGGCGGAATTCGCTGTTTCTCTTCCATATTTTTGACTAGGTTGGGCGACACTCCTGCTAAACCGATCAGGCGATCTCGCGCAATTGGCGGCGCTGCCGCCATGCGTAAAATGGGCAAAACCTCTGGATGCTGTTGCAGCAGGGCAGACGTGATGTTGGTCAGATTGGCTGTCTCAGCTAAGGCGGATTCAACTTGTTGAGTTGTAGCAATGCGAGTGTCGCGGTAGGCTTTTGGAGCAAACTGCATGAACCAATTGTTATAGAAGTCTACCGACAGGGCAATATCGGGTTTCCACAAGTGTGGTTTGTCGGCATTAACTGGCACTGCATCTCCTCTAATCGCGACCCTGGCTTAAATAGCTTAGATTGCTGGAACGTCTCTGTTGTATTATCCACCAAGCGGTTGCTCTTGAAGCGGATTTAGTCAACTAAACCAGCGCGAAGAGCTCTGACAGCCGCTTGAGTGCGATCGTCGCAAGACAGCTTATTAAGGATGTTACGCACATGAGTTTTCACAGTACCGAGGGAAATGTATAGCTGCTTGCAAATTTCCTCATTGCTACAACCTTCAACAATCAACTCTATAACCTCTTTTTCGCGTTCTGTTAAAGGGTTCGCCATTAACAAATGACTGTATTCTGGCTCGACTCCATTGATTGACACAGTGGAAATGGTTGCTGAGTTAACAGCTTCCTTAAAAGGGTTATTCATGCGAGCCAAAACGATTCTGGCAATTGAAGAATCGATCCAGTTTTCACCAGCATTTGTCTCAACAACAGCTTCCACTAACTTTTCAAAACTGACATCTTTCATGCAGTAAGAGTCGGCTCCCGCTGCAAAAGCTGCCAGCACTGATTCCTCATTATCCTGCATCGTCAAAATCAATACTTTCGGTTGGTTATCGACGCTTTGAGTTTGGGCAGTTTGTATGTATTCTTTGAACCTTTTTGTCAGTTCAATCCCATCTATCAACCCTGGCAGTCCGATATCAACGATCGCTACATCAGGCCGGGTTTTCTCCAGTAAAGTTATCCCTTGCAGGCCGTTAGCTGCTTCTCCGATAAATTGAAGTTCTTCGCAGTCTTCTAAAGCTGCTTTGATTCCCGCCCTTGTCAGGTGATGGTCTTCAATTAAGGCAACACTAATTTTATTCATGGTTGGTTTGTTTAAAAAAAGGACAATTGTACTTCAGCGACACGAGTGTGTCCAAGGTAGAACCTATGTGCTCTTTTGTATCCAAACAAGACTTTTAGAGCGAGATGGGGAGCTGTACAGTAAATGTGCTGCCTTGACCCACCGTTGATGTCACGTCAATGCTGCCAGAATGGGCTTCTACAATCCGGTGGGACAAATGCAGCCCCAAGCCGCAACCTGCTCTAGCATGGTTTCCGGTGCGGAATCGTTCAAACAGCGTGGCTTGTTCTGAGGCTCTGATGCCGGGGCCGGTGTCTTCTACACTAATGCTTACCGACTTAACATCTGAACGGACAACGATTTTCACACAACCAAAATCGGTGAATTTAATGGCATTTCCGACTAAGTTGGTGATGACTCGGCGGAGTTCCAGGCGATCGCCCTCAATCCGCAGCGGTTGGGAGTCAGGCTCGTCGAAAGTTAGAACAAGTCCTTTGTCGATAGCCACAGCCTCCAGTTCCTTGACGACCTCTTTGACCAGTTTTTTCAGGTCAAAGGGGGCGATCGCGAGGCTCTTGCAACCAGATTCAAATCGGTGAACTTCCAGTAAAGTATTGACTAACAAAAGCAAATTTTGGTTACTGTTACCGATGGTAGCGATCGCCTCTATCGCTTTTTGAGGTAGTTCGCCGAATTTCCCTCGTTGGAGTAGGGTCAGCATTCTATCAGCGCCGACAAGGGGAATCCGCAAGTCGTGGGTAAGACGAGCCACAAAATCCTCTCGTGCCTTTGTCATTTCCAGCATCGCATCTATGCTGTGTTTGAGTCGGAGGAGGCTGCGGACGCGAGCCAGTAACTCATTTACTTGAATAGGCTTGCAAACGAAATCATCAGCACCCAAGTCTAGCCCATCTGCGATAGTCGTTTATAAGTCTTGTTTTCTGTCGTTTGAGAGCGAATCATTTGGCTGATACTTGTTCCAGGCACGGGCAAAAGCGTTGAGCGACTTTTGAAAATTGGTCAAAAAATAGCCGGACAGGGTTTGATAGTTTGCTGGCAGTGAAAGTTGGCTGCGGTTTGAGAGAGTGTTAGTTTGTACCATATTTATCAACCTTCGCAAGACTTGGTTGGAGTCGGTATTTTTCGGGTTCAGTTCTAAGTGTTAATCTATCAACTACTAAGCTTGAGCTAGCTCTACCTAAAAGCTGATTTTTCCTTCACTGCTGCCAAGCTAATTTCTGATTTAAGGCAGAAGCTAGAATGCGGAGCTTTAATTCAGAATAAGTGTCAAGCGCTTCTGCCTTTGAATAGAATTATCACTTTTTTGGGCTGAACTTTTTCTCTCAACTCGGGTTGTAGCGACTAGCTGGAATGCGGCAGCGCTAAATTTTTCCTAATCTGCTAAGAGGGATTCTAGCTCTGTGAGAATTTTTTGGAGGCGTTTCTGCTTCTTTGGATCGTTCCAAACTTTTGACTTGTTCGCTTTTGTTAAAGCTCCCTTAATTTGGGTTTTCAGATTTTCTTCGGGTTTTTCTACCGAAGTATCTGTCTTTAAATCTGCGATGCGTTCTTTAATTTGAGTTAAAGATAGACCTTCCGCGATCGCAGATTCCAGAAGCAACGTTCTGGCTGGCTCATCTTTAACTTTGGCGATCGCTCGCGCCTTAGTGTACTCGATCTGACCCCGGCGCAGGGCTTCTTGAATGTCTGCTGGCAGCTTCAGCAATCCTAGTCTGTTGCTGACGAAAGACTCCCATGACATCCGCCCCAATTCGCTAAAAACCTTGGTAACTATTTGCATTTCAGGATGAATGATAACGTTATCATTCATCCTCTGCACGTCATTTTGCATCCGGTAGAGCAGGTGTATCACCTCTTCTCGATCGTATTCAAGGTGATGGGAGAGCAGTTGCAAAATCCCCTCTGTTTCTTCAACTGGGTTGAGGTCTTCCCGCTGGAGGTTCTCAACTAAGGCGACGCGCAAAGCTTGTTGTTCTGTCAAATCCCGAACGATAACAGGGACTTCTGTTAATCCTAGTTCTCTAGCTGCCCGATACCGCCTTTCGCCTGCGACTAGCTCGTATTTTTCCTCTCCCAAGGGACGAACTAATAAAGGTTGGAGAATTCCGTCAGTTTTTACTGACTCAACCAAAGCCTGCATTGCTTGGGAGTCAAAGTATCGCCGGGGTTGAGAGGAGGCAATCTGGATCGATTCAATCGATAGAAGTCTCTCTGTTGGTTCTACCACTTCATCATCTCCAAATAAAACGCTCAAATTTGCCTTACCTTTATAGGGTTGGTCATTCTTACTTGACATTGAGTTTCTCCATCTTGGCTGCTAATTGGTCTAATATTTTGACAACGGGATTTTTAGGTTCGTAAACAGCAAGCGGGACTTGTTTCTCCGAAGCATCCGCGAACGCAGTTATGCGGGGAATGGGAGTGTAAACGGGGGCGACGGTCGAAAACTGCTCGTTTATGGCTTTGAGAGTCCGCTTGTCCTGAGAGTTGGCAGCCGCGTAGCGCGAGGGAACAAAACCAGCTACCTGTAAAGAACGGTTCCCCTTCTTCTTGATTCTGGCTACTGTTTGTAACAACAGGTTGGTGCCCTCAAAGGCTTTGTAGTGAGTCTCAACGGGGACTAAGACGTGAGTAGCGGCGATCAGGCTGATGTAGCTGAGCAAGCCTAAACTGGGAGGGCAATCTATGAGGATAAATTCGTAGTTGTCTTGAATGGGGGCGATCGCATCTTTGAGGCGAATTTCCCGAAAATCCATGTTAACCAATTGAATTTCAGCGGCGCTAAGGTTGATGTTTGTAGGAGCCAAATCCATGCCGTGAATACCCGTGTGGATGGGCAGAGGCTCTTCATTGACAATGGCATCAAACACAGTTTTATCCAAGTTCTGAGAGTCAACGCCCATGAAGAGCGTCAGGGAACCTTGAGGATCGATATCGATGAGCAGAACTTTGCGACCGCGCTTAGATAATTGGTAGCCAAGATTGAGCGTGATTGTGGTTTTCCCCACACCGCCGGCTTGGTTGAATAGCGAGATGATCTTTGTCATAACTTGTGCTCCTGTAGCGTGCCGCCATAGTTCCATCCTGCGTGCAAGAGGATGTGGCGGTTAAAACTGTAAGCATATTTGCACTCTTGTTGAAGTCTGGGGATATCTGCACTTTTTGCATAAACCCTATCCTCTGACCGTCTTGTAGAAAAACTTATAGTTATACTCTCATATCAAGGTGATATTTTTTAAGGCGCATTAGGGATTTTTTTATTTTTCCCCAGGTTTAGCAATTGGCAAGAGTCATAGAATTTAACCGCGCCGCAAACCCACCCCATTCGGCTAAGACTTCGACGGTGAGCGCAGTTTGGCTCAACTCACCGTCGAATCCTTCAGGAGGGCGAGAATTATCCACTTAAGAGCCTAATTTTCTGCCAGTTCTGTAAAGAATCCTAAGCTCGCTTTTTGATGGGATTGTAGGGATAAGGATACTTGATTGTTAGTTTGATGGAGCCAGGAAGAACCTCTGGTTGATTAACAATGCAGTAAATGAGATATCCAGCCCGTTCCACTTCTGTCCAAGCTAGAGGCGAGAACTGGGCAGACTCACAAATGGCGCGTTTAACCAATCCCGGTCGGCTACGGTTCTCAAATAAAGCTTGTACGAATTGCGTGGGATTGGCTATGGCAGGAGATAAAAGCTTGGAGAATTTTCTAGGATGAACAGTCCGAAGATAATTGAGAGTAGCTTGTCCATTGAGTGCTTCAATTAGAGATGGGGAAATTTGCAAGTGCTGAAGCAGCAAGTTAATATCTTCGTCAGTATTGCTTACTGCCCATAAATTATTCTCGATCCATCCCCAAACTATCTGCTCAACCTCTTTAATCGTAGCTACGAGAAAGCGATTTCCTTTGTAGGTAAATCCTGATACGTGAGGTAGTTGGGGAAGAGACCAATCGGCAAGGGCGCGATCGCTATCTAGTAGCAATAGGATGGACGCTAGTATGTGCCTCCTGCTATGCCGCAGGGGATCTGCGGGTATAGGCTGTCGAGAACTCTGTTGATGGTTAAATTGCATGGGAACGGCGTTCTCCGATTAACAGTAAAAGTTACTGATTTAAGCTAAAAGCTAAAGGCGGTAAACTCAATCCGCCGTCCTTCCTAATTTCCCACCTCAAAAGTCATTGGCAAAATTACTCTGGCGGACTATTCAAACGCGATTCAGATGCAAAAACTATCGTCCGATTGGTGGTTGTTTGTTCTAATTCCAGCTAGCTATAGCAATAGGCGTTTGTTCGACTACTTTTTGATACAACAAGTACGGCTTTAATGTTCTGTGCCTTGAGAACTAAAGTTATTTACAACTGAGGGTGTACTGAGAATGACAAGAGTGCATGATAGGTTGATTGCTAAAAGATAGACGTACTTTTAAGTGGCGGCAGGCTTATGTTTTTAGGGACGATGCAGAGATTTTCTCCTGAGTATATTTTGAGGCTGAAACAAATAGGGTTAGCTTTTTTTGAGAAGATAGCAACTGACCGAGCAATAGCTGGAGAAACCCAAGATTTTTATCAGGGATTGCTGGCGGGATTGGATGGGGCAGTTAAGTTAATAGATGAAGAAGGCGGGGTACAAACACTTAGCCTTTTAGAAGCTAAAATAGCAACTTTTATCAATGAAGATGACTCACCCCAACAATCTCTAAGTTCGAGTTCAGCAGCAGGCGACTGTAAGCTATCCATTTCTAGGTTGCCTGTTAAATCCATTTCTCAACTCAGACAAATTGGAAGAGAAATCGATTGCGAACCGGCTATAAAAGATTGTGTCTGCATCGGCGAGACTCAAGATTTCTATCACGGCTGCCTCGCTGCTATTGATTTTGCCCTGTCTTTGGCAGGTGAGAAATATGCCTATGCTCAAATCAGTCTGGTAAAAACTAATGCCGCCAATTTCATCGAATTAAGCAAAGATTGGGAACGCCGAGTTCTTGAACTTAAAGGCTTATCCTCCTTAAAGAGGCAAGATGGGCAACCAAAACAAAATTTGCTGGTTTGGCTGTCACAAGTGGATGGTGACAATCAAGTTGGGACATTGGTTGGTGAAGGAGAGGGGGATGAAGCTGATTCGCGATCGACAGAAGCGGGGACTTTAGATACTGAAATACAGGCGCAAGATTTAAAGAGCGATCGCTCTGATTCTAGCGAACTAATCGTACCTCTTGCTTTAAGCAATTTGGCTCTTTTGAAAGACCAGAATGAAAGTGAAGAGGGAGTCCGAGAACAGTTTACAGAAGAGGTAGTAAAGCTAGAAGAAGAAGAGCGCTTAGAGCTAGAGAATTTGCTATCTAGGGCTTTATTAGATGGCTATCAACAGTTGAAGCTGCGGAAATGCAAGGTTATAGAAGATTGGACAGCATTTTTAGAGTCGGGTGAAGCAATTAGGGTGATTTCAGATCGAGACAGCCACATTGTGCTGCGGATTACAGTAGAGGGTGAAGTGCAAAGCGCTTTATCTTATGGCGATGCAGAGGTTTTGGGTGCAACTGTTAAAGAAAACTCAGAGGTTTTGGGTAACTTAAAGCCGATAATTCTGAACCCGCCAGGGGGCGATTTGAATGCTGATTCAGTACAGCCAGCAGCCACAATGGATATTCAGCAGGTAAAAATGGCTGAGTCTATTCTACCAACGGCTCAAAGAGCTTTTGAGTATTTAATCAATTATGCACGCGATCGCGTGCAAGAGACTGATGAGTACACTCGCGTTCGGGTAGGAGATTTGTACGATTTGATAGTGAGAGAGTCGGAGGGGGTTTCGGTGTCTTCTCTGACTGTTTCTGTCCGAGGGGAGTTAATCAAAGTTCGCGGAGAAACTTTGGTTTTAGCTCAGGGTATTTCCTCTGAAGATATTGATTTTTGGGCAGTGGTGGCAGAGGAGCTAGATCGGATAGAGGCGAGGGGTAGGGATTGGGAGCGAGCGGAACCAGATAGTGCTAGTGGTTTAGGGCGCTGAATCGCTGGAAATATAAATTTTCAGGAACAGGGTTCAAAAATTTAACTAAAGATACCCTTATCGAACTGGCGAGAGTTACTTTCTCGTTGTCGCCCCCTGAAGTTTGTAAGAAACTATGGTACGTCTCGTCTATCGACATCGGTTGAAGCAGCTTCCCACCAACTTCGCAGAGGATGGTTTTTAGGCGGTAAATACCGCCCCTTGACCCGAATTGCTTTTAGCGCTTCACGTAGTGCTGACGAATCAACACCTACTTCCTCTGACCAATGCTTGATTATCTCTGATGTTGATAAAATTTGAAGGTGCGAGGCCTCGCGTTTAATAAACGAGATTGCTTTCTTATCGTCGGTTGCGATCGCCCATCCTCGGTGAACAGCGATCGCATCGGTTGCGGACTCACCATCATCTAGAACAGTGGCGTAGTTCACAAACGATTCTGCCTCCTCTTCTGAATCAAAGTCTACAACTATAAGTAGACCTTGTGCAATGGCAGCCTCGAATTGAATTGCACCCTCGTTTTCTTCATTTTCAAGGCGTTGGAGTGTCTTTAACTCGTCTTTTTGCACAACTTGGGTGACTGCAACTTGAGCAGGAATAGACTTCAAGATTGCTAGCAATTGACCCGAAGTGCAAAAGTTGAGAATACAGCAGGCATCGAGAATAACATGGGAGTGAGCAATGTGCATAATTTGACCTCACTTCCCTTTATTCCTGCGGTTGGCGCAAGTCGAAATGAGCAGCTTCCTCTGTCATTCCGCTTGAATGCTCCCGCAACACATTTGCAATGCGGCGGGCCTCCAAGCGGTTAACGCTGAGGAAATCCGCAAAGCGCCCTTCAGTAATGAGACCCTGATCTAGTGCCTCAATTGCAAGGTGTTGGTAGTGAATTGGAACCATATCAGTGCGTTGCGGAATTTCTTCTAAGCCAAGTTCCTGCTGTACTTTTCTCACTTTCAACCCACGGTCGCGCAACTGTTCCCACGTTCCAGATGGTAGAAGCTTCATTGTTTCTAACCGATTGACGAGTGCTTGTATGGATACACCGTAGTAATGCGCCAAAGTAAATAAATTAGTAGGAGTGAACTTACCATGCGTCTGGTACATATCGTTGAACCGCTTAAGCAAGCCACTTGTTGGCATCAGAAAATAGCCGGGAAAGGTGTCACCTAGTCGTTCGCTCTCTGGTTTCCTTCGGTACTGCTCTTCATAGTCAATTGTCGGTTTGCGTCGATGGGTAAGAAAGTGAAGATATTCATGAGCTAACGACCAACGCCGTCGCTCTTCAAAATGTTCAGAATTAATTGCTATACACCCACCAAGTTGGTCATTGTAGCTGTATAGTCCCGAATATTTAGATGGCATTTTCAGATAGAAGATGCGGAGTCCCACGCCCTGTTCTAAAATGTCTCGCAGTAGAGGAATGGGACCATCTCCAAGCCCAAGGCGCTGACGTTCTGCGATCGCAATACTCTCCGCCGCCACCTCGATCGGCATACCAGTCACCTCATACTCTTGAGGATAAATCTGTGGGAGTGGTGCTTCCATTATTTCCTCAAGTTCTAAGTAATGTTGGCACAACTCTTCCAATCGCAGAATGACTGGTTTAATTTGTGCCTCTTCCTCCTCACTGCGTTGATAGGCAGCCCGGAACTGCACGTCAAAAGGTTGCACCACGGGGCGCGGTCGAACAAAGTCGCTGACCGAGCGTCCATAGGCATGGGCGAGCTTAATCAATTCGGTTGCTTTAAGACGGCGATCTCCTTTCTCGATAGCAACCATAGTTGTGCGTGCAGCATCAATAACTTTAGCTGCATCAGCTTGAGTCATGCCGCACTTTTTACGTGCCTGTTCGAGGAATTCCCCCAACTTCCGCAGGTCAATGTTGTCAAGGATATTGGTAGCCATAGCGTTTTCCCTCAACCCTGTTGAGCGGCAACCAAGCTGCCTGATATCTGCTGGTCGCTGCATTTATTCAAGAGTCCAGCCGCAATTTTGGATTCCACAGCCTCCCATTCCGAAACGTAGGTATGGTAAAGCTGAATCAGGCGGCTCCGCATATCGGCAGGCAATAGGTTTTCTGCCACAGCGCTTCGATCAACGATGTCGTCCAATACTGAAAACTCTCGCGTCATAGCTTCCCACTGAAGACCAGGTTCATCTGAGAACCTGGGCAGGCGGCGGAAGGTACGGACTTGCTCAAGCATATTGAGAAAATACAAGCTCGGCTCTTTTACTGAACGTTTTCCGTGCAACACTACGTAGCGAGTTTTGTCTTTGATGTCAGCCGCGGCAAGCGCTTGTCGCCTCAGAAGACAAGAGGAGCAGTAACCACACTGAACAGGTCGCTGGCGATGTGGGCTGTCGCATGACATAGTTAGGGACGGCAAGTCGTGTCTCCTGTCTTTAGCCAATGCTTTACACATTTGAGCTTTAGTCCAGAAGAGAAAAGGGTTTTGTACGCAGAATTCTTCTCCTAAAAGCTCTGATACAACATCGCCTACCATAAGCAAAGTCAGTGGATGAACAGAGCGGGAGTGATCTAGCCCCACAGCAGATGCACGGTAAGGAAGGTTTATCGCCCCAATTCCGTTCTCGTACACGCAGAGAATTCGCTGTTCCATGAGGTACGCACACGCAGCACCAAGCAGAGTGAATACAACACCTCGCGCACGCGAACACTTATTTTTCTGCTGCACATCACTATCGTGGAAGCGGATCGGGACGCGGAAAAGATGACAACGACCAGGGAAGATAGACTGAACCTTTTTCGCTACTCGTTCCTGGCGGGCATAGACAGTATTGCTGCTCCCAGTACCAAACAGCACGAACGACTTTTCTGGATACATCTGAAGACGAGTGTACAGACCTGCAAGGGCATCAAGGCCACCACTCCACAGTGCCACTTCACATCCTCTGGGTACTGTTGGAATAGCTGAGTGCTGCTCAACCGAACGTCCCGGCACTATTCGTTTTTGGAAGTCAAAAACCCATTCGCTCCCTGTTGTCCATTCTAGTAGTTCTTCTAGTTTTATTCGGAACGGTTCGGCGCTCAGTAATTCTGGATGACGTACTGGAAGTATCACATAAAGGCAACGTTGCTCCCGATGCAGATCCTGACCCGCAAGCCGGTCTGCTGCATGGATTGCGACAGCAAGGTCAATGAGGTCAGCAATAACAGATGGGAAATCTGCTTTGACTCGGTATTGGAACTCTTCATCATCCACGTTAATGCCAACACTTAGCTCTTTGCCCTGAGAGTGATCTATAAAGTGTACAGACCCATTACTATTCACCACAGGTTCAAAGTGCAAAGTGTAAACTCTGCGATCGCTGTCGTGAAAGTTCTGTTCAATTGAAGGTTCGTAGTTCATAGCAGATCCTCATTAAGGTCTATTTCTTTCAGGCATAGTCTGACCTCTCAACCTCGGAGTTTGCTTACTATGGTAAAGTTAGCTCGCCTATCTGACAATGTCAAGTATTAATTTCAAATATGAACTCTAAATGTCAGGTATTGGTCGGTAGTGGACAAATGCTGAGCAGAAAGCCACAGCGCTCGCTCGCTACGAGGGACAACCTTACCAGATAACCCGGTGTTTTAAAGAAAGCAAACACAGCAAGTATCTCAAGCCAGGGCAGTGCATTCCATTGTTGGAGCAGCGGGCAGGATTGAGGGAAACGTCAGCCCCGACTGGGTGAGTAGGGCTGTTTTATTCTAAGGTTCAATTGGCGATGCTTCGCTCCATCGTACCCAAGGCTATCCTGTACACTAACAGGCTTACTCCTGGCTTCAATATCGACTCACGCAAGCGATCGCACAGTTCTGTCGAAGTCCAAACTGCCCCATAACTTTCTAGTCTTGGCTGTTGTCGTGTGCGATCGCTAACTCCAATTTCCAACAGTTTTCATCGCAGTCTTGCAAAAACCATAAAAATCCTAAATTGCTGATTTTTACCCCCCTATAACGTCTATTTGACATGGCTTGCTATGCGACTAGCGCACTAACTACGAGGATTGAAGAGGATTTAGAAGGGTCTAAAATACAAAAAATCGCGTCAAAAGCAACAATTCTTTACAAAAAAGATAAGCATTTATACCCATTGCGAAAGCTAAAAGTAGGAATTACGAGGTGTAATGAGTAATAACTGTGCTGTTTTCTCCTCTTTTTTCCTCCTTTTTTAGCTGCCTAAAATTCACATCCAGGTCGAATATAGCTCTAACAAAATAAAATAGCTCTCAATTCAAGGGTGGGTGGGTGGCAATAAGCTTCCCCACTCCTAAAATGAGGAGTAGGGAAGTTGCCCTTAACAGGCAATTTTTGATATTCTTAGTTGCTCAAGCGACTCAATCCAAATCATCAATGTCGTCGTCAGCAACATCCACTTCTTCATGCACACTTTGCGAGCTTGAAGCGACTCCGCTGCTCTGACGGGCGAGCCGTTGATTGCGAATGCCCCGATGCTTGGCACGGCGATCGCGGATTGCATCCATGTCGGTCAATCCGTATAGGATGCGACCAGCACGCATCAATTCCTTTAAAGGTGTCTCGCTGTAGTCAGCGCGAAATTGGGCATTATGTGTCTCCCAATCAAATTGACCGCCGTTAAAGCGAGCAACGCTTGCCAGTTCTCGACCTGATTCTTCTCTCAAAACTTCTAGTACCATTAGGCGAAGTTTATCGTTGTAACTAATGCACTTGTCGAGCGCTTTTATCTGAGTTTTATGAGCTTTAGCGGTATTGGCTGCATTAGTCTTTTGAACTTTTTCAGTGACTCTCATTTCTCAAATTTCCTAAATTCAAGTTTGTTCATATACACAGCAGCAATCGCTGCCTCTTTAAGTTTAATTATTGGGCTTGAATTTTCTCAAAAGCATTAATTGCTGTGTTTAAAATTAATTAAATTCAAATAAATTAAAAGTTTAAATATTCGTATTAAAGTCGATCGTGGTTTAAAATATTAACAATATGAAGAAAATAAAAACTCTACTCTACCGTTTTTAGGGAGAGCAGAGTTTTACATATTCGACAATAGCGATGGTGAAGAAAGCTGTAAAATTTGAGCGATAGTGAAAGATTACTCTAAATCTTCATCTTCGTCCTCATCTTCATCAGCATCATCTTCTTCATCTTCTTCCTCGGTATCGAAATCATCTTCGCTGTCTTCGTCCAAGTCTTTTTCAGATTTATCTGTTTCCTCATCTTCATCAGCATCAAGTTCATCTTCCAAGTCATCCACATCCTCATCTTCATCATCGGATTCATCCTGCTTGTTATAGCTGTTGCGCTTAGCAAGCGATTCTTGATTGAATTTGACAAGACCTTTAATTGCTTCTTGCGGGTCAACCTCGAAAACGTCGTACAGTTTGGCCATTACAAGAGCAATGACTTCGATGTCGTGGCGCAGTGCATCAGGTTGACCGAATAAAGCTGGAAACACTTCATTATTCCAACGCTGCCAGTTCATCGTTTTGCCACGTTTTTTCAACTGAGCAGCAATATCCAAACCAAGTTTTTCTTTGGTAGCGTGACCCACCTTAGTTTGGAGGCGTTTTTCGCGCAGTTGAATTTTGACTCCAAACTTTTTCAGAATGGTAGTTCGCACGCGGCCTAGAAGTGCCTCGGCTTGCTCTTCTACTGTTGCTACTGGACGACGGCTAACCTGCGATTGGGTAGCTGTCGCTGGACTTTTTAACTTAGCAGCATGGTTGTTGAGCGTTGCCGAAGTACCACCATTGCTTTTGCCATTCAAAGTCCCCGCTCCGTTGGATGAGCGAGAGTTATGGTTTTTAGCTGTTGTTGTAGCCATGAAGTTTGATTTTATTAAACTAATTCACGGCTAACAGCGCCGTTAGGCGCTCTCAAATTACACTAATTTTATAATAGTTTTTAAGTATAGTTACTGCTATTAAAATCATAAATTGATGTATGTGTAATTTTGGGGAATCAGCGGAGATAAGTAATTATATCAATTCAGTTACCGTCTCGTGTTGCAACGCAAAGGGTGGTAGAGTTGTTTTGCGATCGCCATCCTGGGCTTGGTGACAAAAGTGACGAGATATTGCAAGCAGAAGTGGTTCGAGCTTGTCAGGGATTGCCCCAAGGTGAGATCGAGTTAATTTTAGAGCGATCGCTAGCTTTTGCTTCGACTGTAGAGGAAATGGCGCGGTTTGTGCTCGACCATAAGGTTAATAAGTTGCGGGGGCGAGGCCTAGAGTTTATTGCCGAGGCAGATGTGCCGGATGCAGGCGGTTTAGACTTGCTAGACGAGTCGCTGTCAAAGGTGGCTTCGTTGTTGAGTCCAGAAGCAGAGAAATACGGATTGAAATTTCCCAAAGGAATGATTCTCTGGGGGCCGCCGGGTACGGGTAAAAGTCTGAGTGCTAAACTTGCAGCTAAGAAGATGGGAGTACCGCTGTTGGCGGCTGATTGGGGTTCGATTGTCGGTTCTTCCAAACCAGATTTAGCTTTGCGCGAACTGCTGGAACTGACTCAGGCTTTAAGTCCTACAATTCTCTATTGGGATGATTTTGATAAAGGCTTTGCAGGATGGAATTCCAATGCAGATGGCGGTGTTTCTAGGCGCTTATCGGGGAAGCTTTTAACGTGGATGCAAGAGCATCAATACCCAATTTATATCGTGGCGACAGTTAACCGTTTGGGGATGTTACCACCGGAATTAATTCGTCGCTTTGATGATATTTTCTTTGTAGATTTGCCTCACGAAGGGGCGATGTATGAGATTTTCAATCTTCATCTGAAAAAATATTTTCCTGAGTTTCGTAATGCTTCTGAGTCGCCTTGGACGGATGATGAATGGCGAATTTTGTTGAGGGATTACAGGCTTTGTACGCCCGCAGAAGTCGGTAATGCTGTGAGAAAATGTGCTGAGGAAATTTACTATCGCGATCGGGTACAAGGGAAACAGCCCGATGAATTGAAGGTGACTTTGCAGGATTTGCGGCAACAGCGTTATCAGTTTACGCCGTCGATGCAGCGGGATGAGGAGCAGATTTTAGCGATTCGCAATCAAGCGACTTATGCTAGATCGGCTAGTGGGCCGGATCGATCGCGATTTTCTATTCCGTTACAGGAATTGTTTGGTTAGTGTCCAAGAGGAATAGAGTTCTTAACTAACTCACTTACTGCAAGCAAGACTTTCCTATGATAGCCACAATGTGTCCGCAATCGCTTTCATCCATGCTGGCGAAAGCCTTTTCAGAGAAGCGTTACAGCCGTGATAGTGAATTAGGTTGACAGATTGCCTACTCTTAAGTTATTAAGTGAATAGGTTCCATCGGTTCGGACTGTAAAGCTCGAATAGGTGAAGCAGTCAAAAGACTGGTATATAAAGACAAAACTAATATGCACTCAAAAGAAAGCGGTGCCGAAATTCAGGCACGAGCGCCCAAGTCTTCTATTGATCTGGCTACGCTCGTAGATCTAATTGCTAAAGCACTTTCACCAAACAACCTGACGGAAAATGCTGACAACAAAGACCCCAAATACAAGCCAGCATTGATTTTTCAGCTAAAAGACAAACGCCTCAGACTTTGTACTTCAGCCGTTCTTCTCCGGTTATTTTCACAGCCGGAATTCACAAAAGCTTTCAATCCAACTAAAGGCGATGGGTTTATTCAGAACTTGCCAATGCCCGCATACGGCACTCGCTCTCGCATAGGAGGCTGTTTGACTGAAGGCAATGCAGCGAAGTTGCCTGCTGCCCTTGACCGATTAATCGCTGCGATAGACCAGGCAATCGATACTGCTTTACCCCAAGAAGCCTCTTTATCTTCACTGCTGTTAGAGCAACCCATTCAGCAAATCAATCAACTGGCACAAGCAGCGGGTACTCCTTTCAAAAATCAAGCCAACACAGCTAATCTTATCCCCCTAGAATTTCAATCCGCAGATGTTAAGCCGGATAATTCTTCCACAACTGTAGCCAAAGTAATATCAGCAATTGAACGAGTTGAGGCTATTGATTATTTTGAACAAATGTGCAAGGCAGTCAGCCAGCATCTTGTTCAGCGTGACTGTGATGAAGATGACATTGAATCAGCTCTTGATAGTCTAGCTGCGGAACAGGAAAGAGAGGATAGCCAAATCAATCGTTTTTTGAACTTTTTAGATGATGAAGCATTAGCCCGCGTTCGCCTAACAATTACCTTCCAGATTATGGAAGCGATCGCAGAAAATGCCCAGATGCTTAATAAACCGGAATATCAACTATTAGCAGAATACGTCAATCGGGTACTTACTCTATTTGAATCTGCCAAAGAAACCAGTTACACCGTCGATTTAACCGCTCATTTCGGCAATGCTGCTGAATTCGACTTGCTAGATTACTTGAGCAAAGCAATCTTCTATTCCTGTCTTCCGGTTTGGGCTGAATGGAAAACCCAAATTTTTGAGGAAAAAGTGAGAAATCAAGCAGCAACCAGTTCCAGTTATGGCGTTATTCGGGAGGTCAGCTATCGCTTTCGAGTCAACGGACAAAATCCTGAATTGGGCAAACCTGCTTTTGAGGGGCGACTCGATCAAATCAGAGCAGAATTAATTGGCGATAATGAAGTTTCACCTCATCCTTGTCGTCGGTTAGCTGAACTTATATTTTTAGCAGTCGTTGTTCCAAAAGAGGATGAAGCATCGCTAAGTAAAGAATCACTATCGAATTCAGTACAGCAACTCCTTAAAACGCTAAAAACTGGCGGCGTGGCTTCTGTTAGTCAGGTGCTACAGGATTTAGAGAAACGCGCCCCCTCAATGGAATTAATTGCAACAGCTTTGATTTCCATACTCCGCACAAAAAGCCAAAAGATTATTTCTCAAGTTCAGCATCGTTCCTCCCAACAATTCATCTGCGTGAACCGAGATATCATCGAGTGGTCGCGATTAGAAGGGGCAGAATCTGGTGTTCGAGATTTACTTGTGGGACCCCAGCAACGTTCTCGCGAACAGGTGGAATGGTTTAAATATATTGAAATTTGCGATCGACCAGAAATGCAGGGGCTTCTATTCTCAGTCAAGGTGAGTGCTGAACTTTCTGAATATAATTTGGCAACCAAAGGACCTCCACATTCAATTCAGGTACAGCGCTTATTGCCACAGAAAATTCTTCAAATTTGTTGGGTTCCGACTTCTTCTCATAAAGGAGAAGATAATAAATGGATCTACAAATTTACGAGACCTACAAAATCAATCGAAGGATGGATATTACCAGCCGCTCTCCAAGTTGAATACGATGTTAAAACTTTGAAGCGACGAGCAGATAAAAAAGGAGCTGAGGAAAGTAAACAGTATCATGCAGCAGCAGTTACTGCATTTATAGTGTTAGTTTACTGCTGCTTATGGCGGGTTATTCAACGCTTGAAACAATCTGGTGATTTGGAGCCAGTTGAGTTTACAACTTTGATGCTGCGATTACAAGAAATAGGTAAACAGAGTGATGAAGGAAATGGTGATTCCTATGTTTATGCAGCAGCCCAAGCTCTTGAAGCAATTTTGAGTGAAAACACTCCTATCCGAATGCAAGGGGTTGTTCTTCAAAATCTTGAGAGTAAAAATTCCAAATATATTAAATGGGGCATTTTTAACGCTTTGTTGAGTGCATTTCCCATTGCCATCAGTACACCAACTCCGCCAACAGTTCCGAAAATTGGTTTAATTTCCTATGCAACCCGTCCCTGCGATGAGATAAATTGTTTGAGCGAAGATGAAAAGGGCTATCTTTTTCTAACTCAAAGTTACATTGCTACAGCTATTAATCAACCGTTTTCAGGTTACAAACTTAAGATGGATAGAATGCAGTCAGACGTAGTTGATTCTCCAGAACGGTTGAGAAAACAACGACTGGTGCAAGAAGAGATTGGTTATCTAAAAGCCAAAGGATGCCAGCATATTATTTTATTGTCTCATGCCTATGGCGGTCGTCGAATAAATCGGGCAGCAGATTACAATTCTCCCTTAACTCATAAAGAATTCCTTGAAGAAGTCTTTCAAACTTTCCCCGATTTGACGATTTATACAATGCAGCGGGATGTATTTCCAGCTACGAGATTACGGAAGCGAAATTCTAATGAAGCCGCCTTTGAAATTTTACGGGCTGGAGACCATACGAGTTTTTTGATGTCTGTTGAAAAAGTTCGCGTGCGCGATGTGATTCCGGTTTATACATTTGCCACACTTTTTGCAATTCAAGAAGCGCAGCGTCCTCAGTCGGGTTTCTGCGTTTATTTCCTAGTATCTGACCAGCGGGTTAGCAATATTGACTGGACTGAACGTAGCCGTCAGCATTTAGTTAATCCAGAACAGCAGTCTAGCGTTCATCCCTGTTTAATTTCAGTGCTGCGAGGATTGCATTTTATTGAAGCCGAACGAGGGGTCCAAAATGGACAACTGATCCCGGTACTAGACCCATTTAGCTGGATATCACCTACCACTACTGAAGCGGCTGGAGAAGTGGAAGTTTTGCACACTCGTCGGAAAGGACGGGTATTACTCAGCTACCCCGCCTTACTCAGTCATGTTTCTCAAGTTTTACACCGGAGGAAGTAATGCAATTATCGTTTCTTCGTCAGGCATCTATTTGGGGTCAGGTGTTTGAAATTGCCGTCAAACGCGGGGTACTACTACATCTGATTCATCAAGGATTGCTTCAGGATAATCATCCGGTTCTCCAACCTTGGCAAGCGTTCAAGAATGCAGATATTAACAATCAATTGGTTAGAAGCTTTCAACTAACAGATACGAATGCCAAAGAATGGGCAGGGACGATGGTGCGTCATCTGCTAGTAATGGGCTATGGTTTAGGCTGGACGGCGATGCGGGAATGCCTTAAGCACAATCCTGTTCGTAAAGCAAAGCTGGAAGCAATTTGGTGTCCTCTGGCACTTCCAGGGGAACTATCTGGCAGAGATGAAGAGAAAGAAAAGACAGCTAAGGCATTTCAAACGGCTTTCAATCTACCTGGAAAACCAGATCGGGCTTTACTTTACACAGGAGAACCTGCTAGAGCCGATTTTCTCTTATGGTTATCAACTGAGGAGAACACAGAAGGTAATTTAACGAGTAAATATGCAAGATTTCTGACCCAAAAGGAAAACAAACGTCAGAAATTCGAGCACTTTATCCTCTGTCTAGAGTTCTCGTATAACGCACCTGCAAACTTGGCAGACTTTAGAACTGAAACGTCTCACCAACAAGAAATTAATCGCTATGCCCGCTATATGGATGCACGGGGAGTTTTTTCTAAGGTTTGTGCTGAGGTAGAAGGTGAGGAGTTTTCGCTTTCGTCCAAATTGGCGAGTCATTTATCGGCATTTAGTAGTTCTGATAAACCTTTGTTCAAGCTCTGTCAGGCATCATCTTACACTGAACGCCTGATTCACTTGTTGCGATCGCGCGATCGCTTAAAGGGAACTTGTAGTGCCAGAGCGATCGCAGTAACATCTAATGGGTTTGAAAGCCTCACAGCTCATTTCATCGATCGAGAGCCAGAACCAGACCCTAGAGCTAGATTGATGAAATCATTGGGGGAAGCCTATCGAAATGTTCGCAAACTGAGCGATGATGCCCCCGGCGAACTAGAGCAAGAAATTCGTGTAGTGTTCAATAAGTTGGTGCGATCGCTACCTCCTAATTTCAAGCAGCAAGCGAAGCAAATTGCTCAACTACCTGAATTGGGAGGAGATATTCACTTCCTATTTCAGGAGAACGTAGAGGGATTTTATAGCCCGATGCAGGAGATTTTACGGGAGGATGCGATCGCCGCCATTGAGGAAACAGCAGAACTGAAGGAGTTTTTTGGTGAAAATCCTCAGTCCCAGTTTGCACTTGCCCTTGATATACAGAGTCAACAAAACGCACAAATTCCATTACGCAAAGTTCATGCTGCCGCAGTCGTTGCAGGTTTAAATGCTGCCCAATCGGGGAGAATAAATGTAATTGCTTTAGAGGGAAATCCGGGAATTGGTAAAACTACGGCTGTTATAGACTTTCTTACTCAACAGTCTGAAGGATTCCTATTTCTTTACGTCAGTCCGCGAGTGGTGATTAATCGAGATGTAACAGCAAACCTCGCTAGAAAAAACGGTAATGCTACTGGTATATTGACCCTAACAAGTAATGCTAATTTAATTGCTTCAGCTTCTAAATGGTACAAGCAACAAATCGAGAAACATGGATTGGAATATCGCCGTATTGATGGTGCTGTTGTTGTTGATGGCATTGAAAAACTCAATCATCCCGATTGCAGTACCGTCTTCGTGACCCCCGAAGAGGAACACGAAATTGATTGTAATGTTGTCGCCTCTACCCGCTATAAACATTCTCTTTCCGAACGAGAGGACAGTATGGCCTCATCTCAACCTCCGGGTGTCTTACGTACCCTAGCAGGCGCGGCGCGACGATTGCTAGAAGCTAATCCGCAGGTGAATCGTCTGGTTATGACTGCTGCGATTCAAGGCTATCGTTTGCTCGATCAAAAAACCACAGTCGATGCCCTCAGTAATTTGTTTAGAAAAAAAGCGCATACGACTTTGGGAAAAAATGAACGTCAGACCTTTGCGAAGCAAATTCCTACAATTATTGTAATGGTAGATGAACTAGCTGGCGATGGTGCAGGAGCGCCCTTTGTTCATAAGTTAGCCGAATGGTTACACGAACAATTTATTGAACCATTTGAAGGAACTCAATCGCCCTTTAAGGTTGTTCTGATTGTTGCCGATGCCTCGTTGAGCAATGAAATTGTTCTCAATAACTTTCTTAATTCAGGGAATCGCGCTCCTGACAAAGTGCTAATTAGTGCAAGTCAGGGTGAAGCTGCATTTCGGGTGACGGGTACTTATACAAAAGTCGGTCCCAAAAAATACCCGACACTGCACGTAATGACAAATAGCTATCCAGCTTCAAAACTGAACATTGACTATAGTATTCGCCTTTCACTTGTCACACCCGAGTTAATCAGTGATGGCAGAAAGCAGGGAATCCGACAAGCGATTAGAGAACAACTACAAGACAAATTTTTGATGAATGCTTATCAAGAAATCCAAAACGGGTTAAAACAAGGAGCAGAGCAGCTAATCTTCTTTGCCCAAGATAAAAGATTTCTCCGTCAGTTGCGTGAGAAATTGACAATGGGAACAGATGCTCTATGCGAGAACGAACAGGTAGCGGTTTTGGATCAAAGCGTGCCACCGCATCAACGCTTGGAACTGGTACAGGAACCACGACGCGATCAGATCCGAGTTTTTCTGATGACTTCTTCAGGGGCGAGAGGAATTTCTTTCCCTAAAACCGATTGGATTATTGCGGCAATTCCCCGCTTCAATATTGAAGCCGCTTTGATGGAAATTGCACAACTGATTTATCGAGGTCGGGGAAAATATACAAATCCAGAAACTAGAGAGAAAGTTTCTGGAGATGACAAAAATCGACGGTTAGTTATGCTCATCAACGATGTTATCGTTGTAGAAGAAGATATCGATCGTCAAAGAGTCTGGTTGCGTCAGGCAAGCGATTTATTGACTTTGCTCGTGATGCTGCGTTCTACCATTTACACGCGCATCAAAGGGGATGCCGGACTGAAGCGGCAGCGAATTGCCTTTGTCCCAGTTGGTTCAGTTGGTGACACAGAATTATTGAGCTTGATGTCTGAAGATGTTTGGAGTTTCTTGCATGAGGCTAGAGTTTTTATTTACGATCCTCACCATGAAGATGTTAAAGGAATTGTCAGTAAGGCAATGCAGCTAACGAGAAAAATTTTTGCTCGTTTCAAATTGCAAGGTTTAGCACCGGATAAAAATGCTAAGTCTTATGTAGATTATCAAACCCTAGAAGCGATGATCAAGACTGTTTCTCGTCCTTCAAGTCGGTTATTGCCCTCGTTGGAAAACGATGCGTTGGTGATTCCAGAGAGCTTAACTTGTATCGGACCATTTTGGATGGAAGACTGGAGCGATCGCAAAACCGAGGAACGATTCAGCTTTGAGGGATGGCGAACGGATATTCAGGAAAATAGCAATCATCTTTTAGGATTACTACGACAAATTTATGAAGGAAATAAGTTTCCACCAAAACTCAAACGTCCGGCAAAAGAATTGCATAAGTTATTGATTCGCGAACAGCAGGAAAGCATCATTGAATACTCAACTATTCAGGCTTTCAAAACAAAAAATATGGTAATTGGTCTACCATTGGATTATCCCCATTTTTGGAGCGAGCAGTTAGAGGATGGGATTGGCGAACAGGTATTAGAAGACGCGGAAATTTGGAGGAATGCACTAGGACGCTCCCTAACACCTCAAGGTTTAGTGATGCCTGTAATAGCACAATATGAATCATTCCCTTGGGTGGCTGTGGCAGGCCGGCGAGTATTTGCACAATTAGAAACCGTTTTCGCCGATCGCTATTTTATGGCATCTAGCGAACTGAATCTTCTCAACACTATCTTGCTTGAAGATGAAGTCGAGTAAAACTTCTCAATTCTAATTAAATTCAAGCCCAAGAAGAAGCAATTTTTACTTCCACTTCAACCGGAACTTGCTGCAAATATAGCTCTCCAGCCTCCACCATAACTTTTTTTAGAATGCAACTGGTTCTTTTTAAAGTTGTTTGCGGACACTCTAACAAAATCTCGTCATGTACCACAGCAATCAACTTTGCTCCTGTTTTGGGTAGGAGTTTGAACAAACGAGCGATCGCCACTTTTAACATATCAGCCGAAGTTCCTTGAACAGGGTGATTTAGCAACTCAGAAAGCCTGGGTTTCTTTGCCCACCGTCTTCTACGTCCGCCAATTGTACGAATTTGCTTGATGTCTTTGACGTACACAGTTCTCCTGATGCTGTCATGCCATCTTTTAACTCCAGAATAAGCTTGGAAAAATCGTTTTCTAAACTCTTTAGCTTCCTCCAAAGTTAAAAGAACATCGTACTTTTCTTCAGCATAAGCTTGAAGTTTAGCAGCACCCATGCCATAAATTAATCCGAAATTAACTGATTTAGCAATCCGTCTATCCTCTGTCGTTACCTCCTCTAATAGTTTTCCCGTAATCAAAGAAGCCGTTAAAGTATGCAAATCTTCACCTTTAACATAGGCATCTAACATTTTTGCATCGCCAGATATTTCAGCGACAATCCTTAGCTCGATTTGGCTGTAATCTGCTTTAATAATTTGATATCCGGGAGGAGCAATAAAGCAGGCACGCATTCCTTTTACCGTACAATTTCTGGGAACATTTTGCAGGTTTGGCTGCTTACAACTAAAGCGTCCAGAACGCGCACCACATTGCCGATAACTGGGATGAATTCTCCCCGTGATCTGGTGAATATGTTTCGGTAATGCCTCAGCAAAATTTGAGCACAAAGATGCTAATTTTCGATAATTCAGTAACAACTGGATAACCGGATATTGGCGAGCTATAGGAATAAGTTCGCTCTTGCTTGTTGACTTAATTGGAATATTGAGAGCCTGAAGAGCACTTAAAACTTGTACAGATGAGCGGGGATTTATGGTTTCCACCATATCTGGAAATAGCGAAAGTTGTGCGCTAGGGGCTGGTTTAAGACCGGCTTTCACTAATTCCACCAGCGTAGCCTGCTTTTGAGCTTTCAGTTCCTCACCCACCAAATGCCACTGTTCTACATCCAGTAACATTCCATTTAGTTCCATTTGGGCTACAGCAGGCATCGCTGCAAATTCAATTTTGGCGGTTTCTAGTAACCCAGCACTCCGAAGTTTTGAGTGCAGCCGCGCTCTAAGTTTCAGCAGGACAGCAGCATCTAAAGCGGCGTATTCTAACTGAGAAGCTGATAGTTTTCCTGCGAAATTGCTTGACTGTAAGCTCTTATCAAGTTTTATTCCTAAAAATTCAAAGGTAAGGGATTGTAGATCGTGGTCTTTCTTCAGTCCCGAACGCAATACCTGACTCGCTAACATCACATCAAAAAATGGGCCAGACGGTCTAAGCCCAGCCATTTCTAGTACCTGCCAGTCGAACTTACCATTTTGAAATACTTTGAGCGCACTGCTGTTTAGAAGTGCTTTTAAAGGCGATAATTCGCTGTCAGCAAGAGCAGCTAGATCGACAATTATCACTGGGTGCTGAGGAGCAGCTATTTGGATAAGTCGGATGCGTTCTGTAAGTGGATCTAGCCCAGTAGTTTCTGTGTCTATGCCTATAACACGAGCTTTCATCAAAGGTGATAGAATCTCAGAGAGCTTGGAAGAGTTCGCAATCAGCTCGTATTGCACCACATGGGCTGGGGTATTGGGTAGGGAGTTATTCATAACAGGAGAGGGATTTTAAGGTAATAGCTTTAGTTATAAAATTGACCGTGCTAGCGTAGATATTTCTGGATATTTCACAGCGATATCTGTTGTGTTTTATCAGAGAGTTATCTAAGTCTCAAGGGATTATCTTTGATTGAGACTTAGAAATTGAGAGTTAATTTCTAATTATCAATAAAGTGCTGTCCCCACTAACCAAACGGTATAGTGGGGAAGCAATCATCTACTTTTTGTCTATTACGACTAGGTAGCTCTCAACAGTCACCGGGCGATCGCTTCCCCAAAATATCTCTAAGGGAAGTTCAATTAACTTAGCTGACGTGCGCTTAAGGAAAGCTCGAAATGATTGAGATCGCGGATCGGCTCGAACATTCATGGAATTGCTAACAACACTTACCAGCCGTCCAGATTTTGCTAGAAAAAGGTTATAGGCACGTTGTATAATATCTAAATCCACTCCTTTGATGTGGGGCGTAGAAAATGGGGGATTTGCCAAGATTCTGCTATATCGCCTTTGGGGTTCAGTTGTTAAAAAGTCGTTTCCAACTAAATTAAACCCTTTTTGGAACAGGAGTTCTTGTAGCAGAGGGTTAATCTCAATTACATCAACAATTGCACCCGCTCTAACCATAGCTTGCGCTAATAAGCCATCTCCGGCTGTTGGTTCTAAGGCGTACATTCCTGAAACAATTTGAGCTTCTTCAAGCATAAGCTCAATTAGCTCTGGGGGAGACGGAAACCAGGAATAAGGTGGAGCTTCTCGGATTCGCTCATATAGCATTTCTGCAAGCGATGAACTATCTTTCATTTTAATTTTACTGCTTTATTTTGGGACTATTTGCGTTTGCCCTAGCCTTGGACGCTGCATGGCAAACAATGCTTTTACTAATTGCTCTAGCCAAATAGCGATCGTCATTTTGGATGCCGTGAAAGTTCACGACTAAAAATTCAGGTAAGGGCGATCGCCCTTACATATCCGCCGATAGGCGGTAGTTTAATTACGACTATCGGATGAAACCCCCACTCGTTATCCCTAGCTACGCTGAATTGTTGATTCTTACTACTTTGTAGCTACAGGATTTATGAACGAGCCAAACAATATCTATGGCACTGAACCAGGTTACAGGGCTGATGGCTATGCTAGCGGCTATGAAAGTAACCCGTGCGAGTCCTCCCTTAACGGGTATCGAAACAACGGTTATAGCAGTCAGCAAACAGAGGGATATGGTACTCCTGACTACTTTGCTGATGGCTACCGAGAGAACGTTTTTGAAGGCAATTTGAATTTAGCAGATACCCCCTGGGCGGAGACGGCTGCTAACCCTAATCCTTATTTTGATGGAATAGTAGATAACTCTAATTCCTGTCAAAATCAAAGGGCTAATTATCATTTCGACGGCGATGACTTAGAACTGTAATGCTTTGCGCCGAGGCTTCTCTCTGTAAAGCCTCGGTAGGCTACTTCATTAACCAATAAAT
>NZ_CACA01000002.1:0-9277 GCF_000180455.1 Kamptonema sp. PCC 6506 | reverse complement strand
CTCCTCATCACGGAGAGGATTTGATAGCTTGAACCAGTAACTTAGCAATTTCCGAGAGTTGCTTTTTATTAAAGGTTTGGAGCAGAACCTTAACTACCGCCTTCGGTTCTGCGGGGATAGTAATCTGCTTAGAAGCTGATGTTGGGGATGCGACCTCGGCCTGTGGTGATACCGAAGTTTTACCAGCAGGGGCTTTTGACTGCAATACCGCCAATTGTTGCAAATTTTTAGAAGGCGCGATCGCTTTCGCTTTACCAGCTTGTACCAGATCCCCTGCGTCCTTAAGTTCCTTAATAATTATAGGAGCAAGAATTTTGTAAGAGTTCTTGGGATTTGCGATCGCAGACTTTGCAGTCTTAACCAAACTTTGCCAAGTCTCGATCCCTCCTCCCAAAGGTTCAAGGCGAGCACAACCCGCCACCAACTGCTTGCGAGAAGCAGGTGAGTCTGGCTGTTTAAATAGCTGCAACATCACTTTGAGTACAGCCATCACCTGAGCTGCAAAATTCGCAGTTGGCGCAGGTACCTTCCCACTCGCCAAAGCATTAAGATGGTTTTCCAGTTGAGCAAAAACTGGCATCACCTTCTGCACAATGCCACTAGCCTCTTCATTCCTCAACCCAAAAGGCCCTTGCAGACGCTCAAACAATTCCTTAAGAGTATCAACCCCCTTGAGAAATAGGGATACTGACGTTTGGTCTACCTTCGTAGCGGGCTCGTCTCTGAGAATCTTGAAACAATCCTCTAGGCGGTGAGCAGTTGTCTTAATACTGTCAAGGTTAAGCATAGCCGCGCCTCCTTTGACCGAATGGGCGGCTCGAAACATCTCTGTAATATTTTCGGGGTCTTCCATAGTAGCTGGCAAATCCAAGAGACCCTGTTCCAAGGTATAGAGGTGTTCTTTTGCCTCCTGTATGAATAAACCCAAAATTCGGTCTTGCTGGTCTGACACGAGAGTCCTCCTAACAATCTGTGCACCCTCAAGAAAGCACCCTGTGGCTGGAAACGCGACTGATGCTTGGTCGGTATCCGCTCATCTTGACACTTTATTTTATCCTTTAGAGCCTGCACACTCCCACTACTAAAAAAAGTCTCTAAGGCTTCTCCGTGTACTTGGGCGGTTGAGACCAAGATCGATGATGTAGTGCCAGTGCCTGCATTAGTATTAAATTTAACCTTAGCTCGATCGCTCTTAACCTATCCAGTTGCTTCGAGCATTGAGGAAAGAAGATTATCATTCTTAGCAGCGCCAAATAGTCAAAAGCTACTAAACTAAAATAGTGAGATGGATACACAGGCGCAAGCCTGGGATTTAATGCCTATCACGTTAAAGGTACGCTGGGACTCCGCGAAACCTGGGATTGAATAAATCCCTAAATGCTTCTCTGAGTTTGGTGAAAGACAAGGATAGCAGCCCACCATTTTTTGGCAACAGGATTGCGCCCAGGAACCCTAGCAATAGGGATATTAAGAACGCAATTTCTTAATAATCTCAGTCGCTTGACTCGCTAAGAGTGTCAAGAATTTGTATAGCCTCGCTAAATTGTACACCGCTCTCGGAAGAGGCGGCAATGTCAGAAGTTAACTCCCAGGTAATACTGTCAATTTTAGGACTTACGCTCATGGCTCCAGAAACCTGGTTTTTGAGAGCATCTGTGGGTAACAACGAAATATTTTCGTCAAAAAATCCGGTTTCTGTAGTTGGGTGCGTAAGTCCTGAATTTCTAGAGTGTTTTTGAAGTCGGCAGCCTCACCTTTGAAAATAAAAATTCATCGAACTTACTTTTATTCTATTTTATTTCTCTTCAATTTTTTCCCTAGCTCCTAGCAAAAATATTGCTAGAAAATATTCCTAGACTGCTGAAAATTCCAAAATTGTCAACTCCCATTTCCTATTTAAGTCTGAGTCAGCTAGTAACTGAATTACAACCCCTGAATGCGGTGGCGGCAAAATAATTTACTTTAGAGTTCTGAGGGAGTATCTGGAGCTACTTCAATGCCTTGACCTTCTTTGATTGTTTGCTGATCTGTGATTAAATCGCTTAATTCCTTAATCTCTACACCGATGTTCTGGCAAGCAAGTTTGAGTTCGCGGCCAAAGATGTTGAGTTCGGAACCGTAGCCACACAAATGCGCGGCTGTTTCAATTCCCTGTTTGGCGTTAGCTTTTGCACAATCGATTAATTCAATGCCTTTCAGCGGTTGGGATGAAGCCATATCAGAAAAATGTAATTGATTTTTCCTAATATACTAACGAGGTTGATAATAACTCATCTATCTTCGGAGGTAACTAGAAGGAAGAGGGAAGAAGGAAGAAGAAAGAAGGAAGAAGAATTTACTTGTCTAGGAGAGAAGGTAAAGGACATAAAATGGTAACTTTTTAGTCATTTTTTACGTTTAATTCTGTAGATTTACTTAACTAATTTTTAATCAAGCATCAAAGAATGAGGTTTTTAATTGTTGCCATCATAGCTCTTTTTGTTTCTTCCTTCTTCCTTCTTCCTTCTTCCTTCTTCCTTCTTCCTTCTTCCTTCTTCCTTATTTAAGCCTGTTGCCAGTATTTGTAAGCGGCATAAGCTAAGGTGACAACGCCGGT
The DNA here is from genome assembly GCF_000180455.1 of Kamptonema sp. PCC 6506. Taxonomy (NCBI): domain Bacteria; kingdom Bacillati; phylum Cyanobacteriota; class Cyanophyceae; order Oscillatoriales; family Microcoleaceae; genus Kamptonema; species Kamptonema sp. PCC 6506. Next base: position 6,681 of record NZ_CACA01000002.1, on the reverse strand, counting down.
AAAAATGGCGGATTCATCGACATCAAATTGGGGGTGATGTAGGGGGTAATTGGGTTTGTCTTTGTGTCCGACTCCCAGACGAAACATCATACCGGGGGCGGATGCGAGGTACATAGAAAAATCTTCCGCACCGAGAGATGGTTCTGGTAAAATTTGCACGCGCGATCGCCCCCAAGCTTCCAAGGCGCAACCTTCTACTAATTGGGTGAGGGCGGGGTCATTTTGGACTCCGGGCACGCCTCGCTTGTAACTAAGCTCGTAATTAGCACCGTAAGCGCGGCAAATATTCGACACGATTTGTTCAATCCAAGCGGGCAGAGATTCGTGGGTTTCAGGGTGAAGCGATCGCACGGTTCCGAGCAATTTGACGCGATCGGCAATCACATTTGGAGCTCTCCCACCACTAATTTGTCCAATTGTCAACACGACTGGCCTTAAAGGATTTTGTGTCCGCGCGATCGCCTGTTGCAAAGTAGTAATCACCTGCGAAGCAATCCAAATCGCATCGATCGCTTCGTGCGGCCGCGCCCCATGACCAGATTCTCCCACAATCGTCAATTCTAAATCATCCGCCGCCGCCGTCAAAGCCCCATGTCTAATTCCCACTGAACCTGCGGGAATACTAGGGAAAACGTGCAACCCCAGAATTGCCTTCACATCCTGCATTGCACCATCTTTAATCATCCAGCTAGCACCTTGAGCAATCTCCTCTGCTGGCTGAAATAAGAAGCGGACGTGACCTTTGAGCGATTCTGCTAACTGAGACAGTACCATTGCTGTACCTAAACCGACAGTGGTATGGACATCATGACCACAAGCGTGCATCACTCCCGATTTACGAGAGGTGAAATCTAAATCAGTTCGCTCTTGAATCGGCAAAGCATCCATATCCGTGCGAATCCCCAGCCACTCGCCGGTCTCCTTTGCGCCTTTGAGTTCCCCAATTACACCAGTTTTACCAATCGATTCTTGGACATGAAGGCCGCAGGAAGACAAAACACCTGCTACATAGGCAGAGGTTTGGTATTCACAACCGCTGAGTTCCGGGTGTGAATGGATGTGACGGCGAATTTCAATCAAGCGAGGTGTGAGAGTAGAAGCTAAATCTTTGATCCGGGGGAGCATACTAGAAGAGGGGCTAGGGGCTAGGGGCTAGGGGCTAGGGAAGAAGGGGAAAAGAGGGGCTAGAGACTACGATGCTCAGGGTTAGGGAAGAAGGAGAATAGAGGGGCTAGAGACTAGGGAAGAAGGGAATGGAATAAGCGGGTTTTAGTAATGAGGGAGTGTCCTAACTGCCAAGAAGGTTGCTATAGCTAGGTTAACTTAAATCTTTTTTTAAATACGATTTATGCACTTCTCACGTAATGCCCGAATCTTGGCAGTGACTTTACCGCGCCTGTTGGCGGCGTTACCAATGATTTTACGTATAGCGCGATCGCTAAGGCATTTAAGACATTCTGAATTCAGAAAACCATTAATTCTATTCCTTTCTTCCCTTCTTCCCTTCTTCCCTAGCCCCTAGTCCCTAGCTCCTAGCCCCTCTTCTTCTTCCCTAGTCCCTAGCCCCTAGCCCCTCTTTTCCCTTACCTAAAAAACAAAGGTGCGATCGCCCAATAAGATCGATCGCACCTTTGCCAACTTTAAGTCAGACAAGCATTACCCGCTCAACTTTTTATACCAAATCCAGGTTAAATACCCCTTTCTTCTTTAGTCCGCGTAGGCGGACTTTGTGTGTGTAGTAGCGATTTCAATCGCCAAACAATCGAGGGAATATCAAACCCGGATTTAGTATTTAGCTGCCGAACTTTACAACAAAGTAAAGTTATTTGCCGCCAGAGTCACTACACCACTGAAGTTGGTGATATTGAAGCCGCCGCCAGCAGTAGTGCCATTAGAATCAAAGGCCAATGCGCTACCTGCACCGCTGTTATACAGGATGAAAGCAGGCCCAGAAGCACCTGACTGAACAGCGAACTGATCGATCGCCTGCGCCAGAGAAGTGATAGAGGCAACTCCGCTGAAGTCCACAAAATTAACATCCACAACGCTAACGCTAGTATTAGCAGCAGCCTGGTAGATAATAGAAGTGAAGCCGCCGAAGTTTGCAGAGCTGAAGCGCAATACATCACCTGTCACGAAGTCGGTAATCGTATCGCCACCCTCACTGGTAGAGCTGTAAACAAAGACATCATTGCCTGCGCCGCCAGTCAGCAAGTCAGCACCAGAACCACCGCTGATAATGTCCGCACCAGAACCGCCGTTGAAGATGTCATCACCCTCAAAGCCGTAGAGCGTATCAGCGTAAGCAGTAGCCGTCACATTATTGATGCCAGAGCTACCGACAAAGTTCACAGCTACGGTACTGCCGCTGAAGTCGTAAACGCCAGGAGCAGAAGCATTGAAGGTGATAGGAGTCGTGTTAGCTGCGGTTGTAGTGCTGAGAGAACCACCGCCCAAGATTTGGATATCGCTTGTTCCCAGAGAAGTGACACCCAAGAGCGTGACAGTGCCGTTATTGTTCAAGTTCAACACAGCATCGCCACCGCTGAAGGATACGCTTACCGTTCCAGAGGAAGTGATTTGCAGCTTATCAGTACCAGTCGCAAAACCGGAGATAGTATCGCTGCCTTCGTTTAAGCCCACAGTTGTGCCGAAGACAAAGACATCGGCACCGTCGCCACCACTCAAAGAGTCATTGCCTTCACCACCAGTGAAGGTATCGTCGCCTAACCCGCCGCTGAAGGTGTCAGCGCCAGCACCACCGTAGAACAAGTCTGCACCGGAACCGCCAGAGAAATTGTCTGCGCCCGAACCACCTTTGAAGATGTCAGCAAAAGCTGTACCCGTGACTGAGCCACCAGTAGTACTAGAGCCATCAAAGAATATCGGCCCTGTAAAGGTGCTGTAATCTCCATAAGCAGTCAAAGTTGTCTGAGTTGCTGTGGTGCTCGTCAGGCCAATCAGAGAACCACCGCCGAGGATTTGGATATCGCTTGTTCCCAGAGAGGTGACACCCAAGAGCGTGACAGTGCCGTTATTGTTCAAGTTCAACACAGCATCGCCACCGCTGAAGGATACGCTTACCGTTCCAGAGGAAGTGATTTGCAGCTTATCAGTACCAGTCGCAAAACCAGAGATAGTATCGCTGCCTTCGTTTAAGCCCACAGTTGTGCCGAAGACAAAGACATCAGCACCATCGCCACCACTCAAAGAGTCATTGCCAGCACCACCACTGAAGGTGTCATCGCCAGCACCGCCGCTGAAGGTATCAGCGCCAGCACCACCGTAGAACAAGTCTGCGCCGGAACCGCCAGAGAAATTGTCTGCGCCGGAACCGCCAGAGAAGATGTCAGCAAAAGCTGTACCTGTAACTGAACCGCCAGTACCAGTAGAACCATCGAAGAATATCGGCCCTGTGAAGGTGCTGTAATCTCCATAAGCTGCCAATGTTGTCTGAGTTGCACTCGTTAGACCAATTACAGAACCACCACCAAGGATTTCGATATCGCTTGCTCCCAGAGAGGTGACACCTAACAGCGTGAGAGTGCCGTTATTGTTCAAGTTCAGCACAGCAGAAGAACCAGTGAACGATACGCTCACAGTTCCAGAGGAAGTGATTTGCAGCTTATCAGTAGAGCTAACGAAATCTGAGATGATATCGTTGCCTTCGTTTAAGCCCACAGTTGTGCCGAAGACAAAGACATCAGCACCATCGCCACCTGTGAAGGTGTCATCGCCAGCACCACCATTGAAGGTGTCATTGCCAGCACCGCCGCTGAAGATATCAGCGCCAGAACCGCCGTAGAACAAGTCTGCACCGGAACCGCCATTAAAGATATCTGCACCGGAACCACCAGAGAAGATGTCAGCAAAAGCTGTACCTGTCACTGAACCGCCTGTGCCGGTGGAGCCATCGAAGAATATTGGGCCTGTGAAGGTGCTGTAATCTCCGTAACCAGTCACAGTGGTCAGATTTGGTGTGCTGCTTGTCAGACCAATCACAGAACCACCGCCCAGGATTTGGATATCGTTTGCTCCCAGAGATGTGACACCCAAAAGCGTGATAGTGCCGTTATTGTTTAAGTTCAGCACAGCAGAAGAACCGGTGAACGATACGCTCACAGTTCCAGAGGAAGTGATTTGCAGCTTATCGCTAGAGCTGACGAAATCTGAGATGATATCGCTGCCAACATTTGTGCCGAAGACAAAGACATCGGCACCTTCTCCGCCACTGAGGGAGTCGTTACCTTCTCCACCTTCGAGCAAATCAGTTCCTTGAGCGCCCAGGAGCGTGTCGTTGCCAGCTTCGCCTTTGAGGGTATCTTCGCCCTGTTCGCCTAACAGGAAGTCGTTGCCAGCACCACCTAAGAGGGAATCATTTCCTTGACCGCCCCATAGTGTATCGTTGTCGGGGCCGCCAACGAGAGTGTCGTTACCCTGTTCGCCGTCAAGGAAGTCGTTACCTTCGCCGCCTTGGAGGAAATCATTGCCTGGCCCGCTGAATAGGAAGTCGTTGCCACCTCGGCCGTCGAAGTTATCATTGCCAGCAAATCCTTGTTTTCTGTCAGGCCCGTTTGTACCCGTCCAAGTAATATCACCTTGTTGTGGTGTTTCAGGGTTGTCATTTCCTGGGATATTTCCGGGGAGGTTGATGATGACAGTTAACTGATTTTGCTGGATAAACTGGATAAAGCTATTGATGTTGGTGGTGGGGATGTCGCCGCGTGCCGCCCCAGTTTTGAGGAAGAAGAGGAAGCTACTCTTGCCTTCAACTTTGAAGTTCTGCCGATAGTAGGCGACATCAAAAAAGGAAATGGGGCTTTTGTCTTCAAAGATGCCTTTGCTGATAAAGTCGTAGAAGGCGCTCTTGAATTTACCTTTGCCGATGCGATCGCCTAGTTCGCTACCTTGCTTAATGTAGAAGTCTTTATCAAACCAAACGCTGATCTTCAAGTCTTCTTTCAGACCTTTTTTGAGCAGGTGTTCAATTTTGTTCTTGAATTTACCGGCTTTAATGTCGATGTCTACTTCGGCATTTTGCTGGATATAAAAATTGACATCGATCAGAGGATTGAAGTTTAATCCTTCTTTAATCCCTTTTTTGAGGAAGTGTTCAAATTTATTCTTGAACTTCCCGCCTTTGATATCGATGTCTACATCAATATTTTGCTGACTGTAAAAGTCGCCATCGAAAAGGGCTGTGGGGATGTCTCCTTTGCCAAATCCTACTTTCAAGAAGTATTCAAAGGCACTCTTATATTTCCCTGACTTGACGGCGGCGGATGCTTCTGCGTTAGTTTCTAGATAAAAATCAGCGTCAAATAGGGGGCTAGTTGTGTCGCCTTTTGCCATCCCCACTTTGAGGAAGTATTCAAGGGCATTTTTGTATTTGCCCGAACGGATAGCGGTAGCTGCTTCGGAATCGCTGTCTAAATAAAATTCGGTATCAAAGAGAGCATTGGGGTTATCACCTTTGACCATTCCTTCTTGGAGGAAGTATTCAAAGATGGTTTTGTATTTACCGGATTTAACAGCTTCCAGTGCTTCTGGATGTTGTTCCTTGTAAAATTCTTCATCGAATAAGGAAGTGCTGATATCACCTTTTTGGAGACCTTCTTTGAGGAAATATTCAAACAGACTGCTATATTTCCCTGACTTGACAGCATCCTTTGCTTCTGAATGCTTTTCTCCGTAGAATTCGATATCAAAGATGGCATTGGCGCTAAATCCTTCCTTTAATCCTTTTTTGAGGAATTGGTCGAGGAGATTGATAAATTTGCCGCTTTTGATGTCTTTGTCTGCACCGGGATTTTCTTGTTCGTAATAGCTAAGATCGATCAGGGCGTTGGGGCTAAAACCCTCAAAATATCCTTCTTTAAGCCATTGTTGAAAGGCACTTTTGAATTTACCTTTTTTGATCTTGTCGTCAACGTCGGGATATTTAGCTTTGTAATAGTTTTTGTCGAATAAGGAAGTGCAAATTCTTCCTTCTTCCATCCCGTATTTTAAGAAGTGCTCTGCGGCGCTCTTAATTTCGCCTTTGTCAATCGCTTCTTTGACTCCGGGATATTTCTTGAGGTAAAATTCGCTCTCGAATATTGCAGAGAAGCTAAGTTCTTGTTTGATCCCAAACTTGATAAAGTGTTCGCCAACACTTTTCACTTCCCCTTTTCCTATAGCGTCTTGGACGCTGATGTTCTTCTCTTGATAATAGCTACTGCTGAAGAAGATGCTAGTCTCGCGTTGGACTTCGTATTGACCAAACTTAAGGAAGTGTTCTACAGGATCTTTGACATCTCCTTTTTGGTAAGCTTCATCTACATCTTTGTTAGCAGCAAGATAGTATTTGGCGCTAAAAATGAAGCTAAATTCGCGCTGCTCTTTTTTACCAAATTTGTCGAAGTGATCCTTACCATTTTTGAATTTACCTTCTTTAATGGCCTCTTTGATGTCTGGATTTTGTTCCAGATAAGTTGTTTCATCATACAGGGAGTCAAGGGTAACTCCAGTAGAACTATCATCGATAGCGGTTGTGGTGAAAATTGGGGTGAAACTTGTGGAAGTCCCAGTCGAATTGTTATCTGATATGGGGCTAGTTGTAGTCCCTAAAGGATCGCTTAATATGGGGCTAGTTGTAGTTCCTAAAGGATCGCTTAATATGGGGCTAGTTGTAGTTCCTAA
>NZ_CACA01000003.1:0-32362 GCF_000180455.1 Kamptonema sp. PCC 6506 | reverse complement strand
TTCTAAGTCTCTGACTTTGGCGATAGCTCCCCAGCGAATGTAGCAGTAATAGGCTTCGGTCATGTAGGTTTTGGCGACTTTTTCTCTACCGAGGGCGAGGTAAAATTCGGCTGCACGTTCGTTGGCGAGGGCTTCTTCTTGGATAAATCCTTGTTCTTTGGCTCCGTTTATGGCTCGTTCGTAGTAGGTTATTGCTATCTCATTTTGTCCTAATACTCGCGCTTTTTCTGCTTCTACGAGTTCGTATTTGTGTTGGAAGTTCATGGGGGCGTGACTTGCCCAGGTTTTCATTTGTTTTTGATGGGTGGCTACTTGTTTCAGGTATTGTTTTTGTTCGGTTTTGGTGGTGGCTGGGTAGTGGGCGAGGATGGCTAGAGAGTAGTAAAATTTGTACTGAACAAAAAACAATGAACCACTTAAACTTTGTTGGTAATTCTCTGCTGATTGACCTGCTCTCACCGATAAGAGAAAATCTTTAAATAAATATAATACAATCACTTTGGCTATATAAATGTGCATTATCCCCGTAGGATTATTGGTTGCAATAAATACTGCCAGAGTTGTTTCTTCATTAAAACTGTCGCTTATTAGCAATTTATTATCACTAGCTTTTCTTAAAAGATTGAGCGTAAACTGATGCCATAAATTTATGATAACACCAAGAAACTCTTCTTTTAACTTTACTATTAAGTCAATGTATTCTGCTTGCTTTCGAGATAAATTATCTAAATTAACTTCCGTAAAAATACTATATGTGCAATAGTTAGTAGCACATTGGCAAGCGTAATGAATGTCTCCATTTAACAAACCGGCTTGGAATCCCTCTTCTAAAGATTGACGAACATTTATAATTTTTTCTTTCCAAATTATAACAAAAATATTAAACATCATGTAAACTTTGGCTTTGAGTTCTTTGGCGTTAAATTTATCTAATATTATTAAAGATAATTTACCAAATCGATACCCCGACTCTATGTCTCCTATAGCCGAACATAAAATAATGCTATAAGCTCCAAATATGTAAGCAGATAGAGATGAATTGCCATACTTTAAAGCAATATCCATCATTTTGAATACCATGAGAGGAAAAAGGAGAGGATTGACGCTAAAAGTAGCTGGCAGAACATTAATTAATATTCTCACAGCCGCAAGTTGATAGGGATCAGTCATTAAAGGAAGATCGATTAAATCTTCTAGTGAATAGCGCTCTAGCTTGAATTTTATCAAAATATAATTAAACATAATATTTAATTTGTTCGGCTGATTAGGCAAATCAATTTTTAACATTTTTAATATTTTTAAAGCTATATCAAGAGCCTTTTGCGGTTGATTTTGAGAATAATAAAAGCTAATTTTAAATTCATAAGCTTTGACTTTATCTAAAAGACTGTGAATTTGTAAAAACACAATTTCAGACAGTTTTTCCGCCCGCTCAAAATTAGTATTTAGATATTCTAACTCTAACGCTTCCAAATGAATATTTTTTGTTAATTCATAGTGACTTTGCCAGCCTGATTCTGGCAGAAGCTCTAAAGCCACATTCAAATACCCAATAGCTGCTTTATAAGCGGTCGCAGTTTTTGCTTTCTTTCCGGCTTTTAAATTAAAATTAGCTAGCTCTTTTTTTTCCAATTCAGATACGATAAACTCTCGTCCGATATTTACTTGATTGACAATATCGAAAATATTTTCTTCAAGATTTTCGCTCGGCGTATTTTTCCACACCAATTGACCGATTTTCAGGTGAGTTGGTTTTCTGCCTGCTTCTGGAATTAAAGAGTAAGCTGCTTGTTGTACTCTGTCGTGTAAGAACTTATAACCCACTCTCGATTTATCAAACAACAACTCGTTCTTATCATCTGGTTGAAACAATAAAGCTATTTTATAATCCTGATTTAACGGTAAAATTAATCCGGTTTGCAAAGCCGTCCACAAATCCTCTGCGGTATCGTGAGAAGATTTCTCATTGACAATCGCCAAAACATCCAAATTAAATCGGCTACCAATACAAGCTGCTAATCTCAGAACTTGCTGGGTATTATCTGGCAATTTACGAATATTCCTAGCTACCAGTTCGACTACATTGAAGTCGGTAATTCCTAAGCTTTGAATCTTCTCAATGCTCCACTGCCACTGATTTAATTCAAAATTAAAACTTAATGATTTTTCAGAGGCTAAAGTTTTAAATAGCTGCGTTAAAAAAAATGGATTTCCTTGAGTTTTATTATATAATAATTCAGATAGCTCGAAAATGCGGTTGCCGTTTATAGCAACCTCGCTCAAGGTATCGCCTACTAACTGACTGACATGAATAATATCTAAGGGTTGCAACACAACATTATTCACAGGAGAACCAGCTTTCTCAATTTTTTCTAAAGTTTGAATAGTCGGGTGAACTGGACTCACTTCATTATCTCGATAGGCACCAATCATTAACAGGTAATGATTATCCGAGTCCGTCATTAACTGTTCGATTACATTTAGAGAAGCTAAATCTGCCCATTGTAAGTCATCAAGAAACAAGACTAGGGGATGCGAGGGTTGAGCAAAAACGTAAATGAATTGCTGAAATATACGATTGAAACGGTTTTGGGTTTCTGTAGACCCTAATTGAGAAACTTCAGGCTGTTTGCCGAGAATTAGTTCCACTTCTGGAATAACGTCAATAATAATTTGCCCATTTTCGCCTAAAGCTACAAGCAGTTTCTCTTTCCAAACAGCAATTTCGTCATAATTTTGTGTCAATAGCTGCCGAATAAGTTCTTGCAAAGCCTGAGTAATAGCGGCATAGGGAATATCTCGCTTAAATTGATCGAACTTACCGCTAATAAAATATCCCCTTTGCCGAACAATTTGTTTGTGAATTTCCTGAATTACGCAAGTTTTGCCAATGCCAGAATAACCAGAAACTAGCATCATTTCGCTTTGCCCTAAGCTGACCCGCTCAAAGGCTTGTAAGAGAGTTTCCACTTCCGCTTCCCGTCCGTATAGTTTTTGCGGAATCAGGAATTGTCCAGTTTTATCCACTTTACCCGGAATAAAGTCTTCAATTTTTCCTGTTGTTTGCAGTTGCGTCAAGCATTCTTCTAAATCAGCTTTTAATCCCAAAGCACTTTGATATCTATCTTCAGCATTTTTAGCCAACAATTTTGTGACAATATTCGCTATGGTTATTGGTAATTCTGGATTGCGTTGGTGGAGTGGAATGGGGTTTTTTGCAATGTGGCAATGTATCAATTCCATTGGATCTAGTGAATTGAAAGGCAATTGACCCGTCAACATCTCGTAGAATGTGACACCCAAGGAATAAAAGTCAGTGCGATAGTCAAGGGTGCGGTTCATTCTCCCAGTTTGTTCTGGGGACATATAAGCAAGAGTGCCTTCAATGCAATTGGGATTCATGGGGCTTTGGGTTTCTCTTTCCAAGCTGGTAGCAATGCTGAAGTCTATAATTTTTATTTGCTTGGTTTGGGGATTTATAATAATGTTTTGCGGTTTAATATCTTTATGAATTACGTGATTCTGGTGCAGTTGGGCTAAAATTTCTGCTATCTGAATAGCAATATTTAGGAATTGTTTTAATTCAAGGTTTTCTGCATTGACAAATTTTTTTAATGACTGAGAGTCAAAGTATTCTAAAACCAAAACTAAACTATGTTGGTAGTTCGTTATTTCAATCGGTTTAATAATTTTTTCTATCTTTAAACTTTGAAGGATATTGTATTCATGTCGGAGGCGGGCGATTTCTTCTAGGGTGGGATAATCTGCTCTGAGAGTTTTGATAATTACGGGAGTATTATCTGAGGATCGTTCGGCTTGATAAATAACGGTTTTGAAGCCTTCGTAAATGGGTTGAAAAAGTTGGTAGCCGTTGAGTTTTAGCATAATTTTAGATGTGCAATTTTTTGATAATCAGACTGTCGAAAGTAAAAACAGCACCCATATAACCAATAAAAGTAGCACAAATTTATACAAAAATTATGTGATATAGAATACAGCATTTTCAGATAATTGAGGTAGGAATATGAAAGTATAGTGCTAGATAGCATAGATTTGTTAAGAAAAATGTATACAAAGACAAGAGCGACTGTTAACAATCGCTCTCGGTTTTTGGGGCATTTTCCCTACTGCGCGGTGTATCCGCCGTCAATCACCATGTTATGCCCTGTAACAAACGAAGCTTTTTCCGAACATAGCCACGTAACAGCATTAGCAACCTCCTCTGGCTGACCGATACGTCCCACAGGATGCTGTGCTTCTATATAAGCAAGTTGGTCTATGGGGATATTCATATTTAGAGCCTCAGTCTGGATGGCTCCTGGACTAACAGCATTGATGCGGATGCCAGACTTAGCATACTCCATCGCTGCGGTTTGGGTTAAAGCAATAATCCCGCCTTTGCTAGCTGAATAGATAGAAAAACCAACCAAGCCAGTAATTCCAGCTATAGATGCTATATTCACGATAGCACCGCCTTGTTGGAGCATAGCAGGGATCTCATATTTGAGACAAAGCCAAGTTCCTTTAAGGTTTACATTAGTTATGCGATCCCAATCTGATTCTAAAAGAGTTGTAATCGAACCTCCTACAATTACGCCAGCATTGTTACAGGCGTAGTCTAAACGACCATAAACTTCCACAGTTTTGTCAACCAATGCTTTTACATCAGCCTCCTGAGAAACATCAGTTTTCACAAAAATAGCCTCCCCTCCTCTTTCACAAATTTCATGGACTGTTTGTTCCCCTTCCGCAACTCGGCGACCAGCAATTACTATATTTGCTCCAGCGCTAGCAAATGCGAATGCTATTGCTTTGCCAATACCTGATGAACCTCCAGTAACAAGCGCAACTTTTCCATCGAATTCTCTTGAGTAGAACATCATTAAACTCCTTATTTTTGATGAGTTAAAATCTGGATGTGTCGAGAGTAAAAATATTTTTTTTTATTGATTACTCCCCCGACAAGCAAAGAATTACCACAAAACATTACTTATTCAAATGGTAAATTCTTTACATTAGGACGCGATCAAACCATTACTGCTGCCGGAACATTGATGAAGCTTGGCGATGGAGTTGGCATGGGGCCTAATGCAACTTTCCCCCAGCGGATAACCATTGCAGCAGCATTACCCACAAAACCATGAGCGTAAACAAGAACCAAATCACCCTCGTTAATTTTTCCTAGCTTTGCTGCATGATGCAAAGCAACTACAACCGAAGCTGTAGAAATATTAGTATAGTGAGGGTAAATATTGATTGTTTTCGCAGGATCAATACCTAACTCTTCTACGCAGAAATCAACGTACCATGCTGTCGCAGCATAAAAAATAAAGAAATCGATTTCCTTCAAAGTCACGTCAGCATTTTCTAAAGCACCAGTACAGCACTTACGAAAGTATTTCGTGAATAATTCTGGCATTTTTTTACCAGCTTCTTTGTTTGCCCGAACCATGAATACTGGTTGACCTTGAACGTCAGTTGTGAGGTCTGCGGAAACAGCCCCACACGATTCTTTAGTGTTGATAATTTCTGACCCAATAAGTCCTTGATTTGCTTCAAGTTTACCAACCAAAAAAGCACCTGCTCCATCACCGGAGAAGATAGAAAAAGCTTCTCCCTTACAGAATCGAGAGTATGTGCATGAAACTACGACCAAAATATTTTTGTATCGTCCAGATGCAACTCGCAAGCAAGCATCTTCAAGAGCAAAAAGTGAACCAGCACAGCTTGAACCGAGATTGAAAGCCGGACATTCTAGGTTTAATTGCTTTGCTAGATAAGCTGCATTTCCTGGAATAATATGATGTGGAAACATTGAGGAAACAATCATTAAATCAACATCCCAAACAGTCAGATTTGCTAATTCAATAGCTTGTAAAGCTGCATTATGTTCAAGAGTTAATGAAGTCTCATCACCACTAATAATCCGGCGCTCAATACTACCTCGAAAAGGATCGGATACGTATGGGAGCATCGTCTTTGTCCAGGCATTCGTTTCAGCACCTTCTACAGGTGTAAAAGCCTTGGAAAAACTTGCTTGTTTTGTTGTATCGAAGAGTTCTGGATAGTTTTCTAAAAAGTAATTATTTCCAATAACTTCTTTTGGAAAGCTAACAGCTATTGATCGAATACCTACTGATTGAGACATGACAATGTAACTCGTTTTGAAATTGTAAACTTTTGTGCAATTAAGAGTAGGGTGTCTAACCGCGATAGGTTAAAAATTCGCAGAGCATAACTCAAGGTAAGACACCCTAAAGAGTTGGAAACCTGACTAGGATAGGAGCTTAATTATGCGCCTCGCGCAAAACTCGCCTCAAAACCTTACCCGTCGCATTTTTTGGAAGCGCGTCAACAAACCGGACAAGGTGAGGAACCTTATAAGCCGCTATCTGTTTCGAGCAGAAAGAAATCACATCCTCTGGCGCTACAACTTGCCCATTATTAAGGACAATATTCGCCAAAATGCTCTCGCCTTTAACCTTGTCAGGAACGCCACAGATAGCCACTTCCGCAACCGCTGGATGTTGAGAAATTACCCGCTCCAATTCACTCGGATAAACCTTAAATCCCGAAACATTGATCGTGTCCTTCAAGCGGTCAACAATGTAGAAATAGCCCTCTTCATCCATCCGACCCAAATCTCCAGTATGAAACCAACCATTTGACATAACTTCGGCAGTTTCAGCAGGACGGTTCCAATAGCTCGACATCACATTCGGGCCGCGAATAATAATCTCGCCAACTTCTCCGACATCAACTTCTGAACCCTCAGTATCCACCACCTTCATTTCCACATTATCAATTGGCATCCCAATCGAACCAGGCTTATATTTCAAGTAATGGTTGTAACAAGAAAAAGGCGAAGTTTCCGTCAAACCGTACCCTTCATGAATCACCAAACCATACTGTTCTTGCCACTGCTCTACAACTTCCAAAGGCATTCTAGCAGCAGCGCTAAAATAATAGCGTACTGAGTTAAAGTTGCATTCATCCGGCGACATTTCTAACAGCTTGGCAAAGGCAGTCGGGACTCCAAAAAACATGGTAATCTGCTCTGAAACCGTTACCTTCAAAACTTCTGCTGGATAAAATCTGCGCTGCAAAATGATAGTCGCACAAGCATTTAATCCCGCATTTAGAATGAAATTCTGACCGAAACAATGGAACAATGGTAAATACAAAAGCAACCGATCTTCAGCCCTCATACCGCAGCAGTGCTTGACAGAGTGCATATTTGAAGTCACATTGCCATGAGAAAGCGCAGCTCCTTTAGGAAAACCAGTCGTCCCCGATGTATAGATAATTGCAGCGGGTTCTGTAGGTTCCATTTCAACAGCTTTAGCTTCTGCTGAAGCTAAAGCTATCAGTTGTAACAAACTGATTTCTTTACAACTTAAACTCAGCTTACTTCCATAAATATGAGAAGAATGATTGACAACCACACTCGGCGGCTTAATAACTCCATCTTCAGCAATCAAAATGTATTGAAGATAAGCTAAATCATCATCAGGCACTTGTATTCGCAATGATTCTGTCGCAATTACTATCTTAGCAGCACAGTCATTGAGAATAAACCGAACTTCATCAGTTTTGAGCATCGCATTGATAGAAACTGCGACAGCTCCAATCTTTAAGATGCCCAGATAAGAGATGACAAATTCAGGAATATTAGGCAGGAATAGAGCGACGCAATCTCCCCGTTTGATCCCCAATCCTTGCAAACCATTAGCAGCACAGTTTGCCAATTGATTTAGTTGCTTGTAACTAAAAGATTTACCTTCAAAAATCAAAGCCGTTTTCTCAGGAAAAAATCTACACCCTCTCTCGATATGCTCTGCAATATTCATCCCTATTTTATCCTCGGTAAAATTGCTGCCAAACAATAGGTTTTGTGTTCATGATTTGGATGCACTGGTGCACCATTGCTAAGGCAAATAGAAAACCACTAACTAAAGCCTTTGAGTAATGTTTATTTTCTAACGAAACATCCCGCATACAACTAGGATTAATTGCCTGAGAAATTTGTTGCCAATCTCTCGGTTCAAGTTGATAAATTTTGACGCACTGGCGCACAGTATCAGTCAAAAAGTGTTGGTGACTTGGAAATCTCTCTGCTTTTTTAGTGGGATAAATATCTAGCTGAAAAGCAGTTTCAGAGATATTAGCTGAAATATTGTGAGTAACCATTTTTGTGCCTTTCTAGTTAATATTCAACAAGTTCAACAATCCTTTACAGCCGCAAAATTGCGAATGCTTGCGTAAAAGACAAGCAGCTCTGAAAAAGTTAAAAATTTAACTCTTTATTACGCCATTTTGCAGGCTATTCTTAGGTACAAATGGATTGTTTTATGCAGGAAGAGGGGAAAAAAGAATAAATAGGTAAGTGCAACTTAAACTAATGTTAAACCTTCAGTCTACTAGGGATTAAAACCCCTGGTGGCTTTCAGCTTAAGTTAACACCAAAACTTCTTCCCCTTCCCCTTCCTCTTCCTACTTCAAACTTGATAAAATTTGGTTCACAGCTTGTACAATTCGTCCTTCCTGTGCAATGTCAGCAGCAATCATGGCAATGTGTATATCCAAAGATTGCTCGTTGTCATTCCAGATGTAAGATCGATCGACATTAGGCGGCTGTCCTACAACTTCGCGCACAGCTTCATATAGCGGTAAGCTAAGTGGCGACAAACATTCCCGCGCGTCATAGTGACCCGCAACTTCATGGGTTCGCAAGTCAACAGCTTGGACGGCAAACATTAGGGAAATTGCCATATATTGCTGGAACAATTCAATTGAGCGACGAGCTAAATTTGCTGAAGCGAATCCTTGGCTATTGATATTCTGATTGAATTGTTCCGCGTGAGTGGGAAAGCGGTCAGCAATTGAGTTTCCGTAAAAAGTCAATAGTGGCATAATTGAGTTTCCAGCTATTTGCAGACCTTTTAATCCCATGTTGACCTTACGGCTGGTGTTGCCAACCAAAGAAGGCGACAAACCATTATTAAATTCAGGTGCAGCTAACAGCGCAATTTGCACATCCAAATGCTTAGCCAGCAGACCTAAAAGATAGCGCAACCTATCCATCCCAACGCCAACATATTGCCCTAAGAAATTGCCACCGTGATAGCTAGCTTGATTCTCAGTATCGATTAAAGGGTTATCAGTAACAGAGTTAACTTCAACTTCAATCTGTTGGGCAATTTCTGCAATTCCATCCACAATCGGCCCTATGTACTGAGGCAAACAACGCAGTGAATAACGGTCTTGTATCGGATGCTCGCCGCGAGCATCATGCTGCCCATCTAACTCATCTCGATTCAAGCAGGAACCTGCGAGGAGTTCAACCATTTGGGAAGCCGCCCACACTTGACCAAAATGAGGTTTAAGCTTGTGAATGAAGGGGTGAAAAGATTGATTTGTCGCGCCTAATCCTTGGATCATCAAAGCATGAGTACCCATTGCTAAGGCAAGCATTACTTGCGAATCCCGAACGCAGTTGGCAGCAATGCCAGTCATTACAGATGTACCATTAACCATTGCTAACCCTTCTTTGGGTCGCAAATCAATTTTTGGTAAATCTAATAATTCCAGCGCTTGAATTGCTGACATTTCTCTGCCATTAAAATCCACAGTAAAACTGTCATCTAAACCTATTAATGCCCCTGTGATTTGCGCTAGGGGAACTAAATCCCCGGAAGCGCCAATGGAGCCCAATTCACAAACGTGAGGCGTAACTCCTGCGTTGAGAAATACGATCATCCGTTTAATTAACTCCAGCCTAATTCCTGAAGCACCTTGGAGGTGGGAGTTAATTCGCAAGAGCATGGCGGCGCGGACGCAAGCTGTGGGCAGCTTTTGCCCTGCCCCAGCTTTGAGAAACCAAATCAAATTGTTTTGTAAACTTGCGGCCTCTTCAGGTGCAATCTCTGTATTGGCCATCCCACCAAAGCCAGTGGTGACTCCATAAATTGCTTTTCCCGACTCCACAGCATCCGTAATGTAATCGCAGGATGCTTGCACTCGTTCCGCAACATCGCTTTCATCATTCAACCGCACTCTGGTTCCACAGCGGGCAACCCTGGCGACTTCCTCTACACTTAGCCGTCGGTTCCCGACAATTACCGCACTCAAATTAGGCTCAAGCCATTGCAGTAATTTTTGAGAAATCGGCTCAGTTAAGTTTGTTGACATTTTATAGCTCCCAAATTCATAGACACTGTGATTAAAATCACACTCAACCCAAAAACACAATGTTAGTTTGACTCTAAGGACAGAGAAATATGACTCGAAACCATACTCTGCCATTTGTATTCAAATCTTCTACTTCCTTTCGTAAAACAAGCAGCAGCCATTAAACATCTCCGATAATGAGTCTGCAAGCCTTATTGAGTCTAGGCTGAAACTTAAAATTCGGTTGATGCTTATTGTTCTCAGGGAAAAATAAAACTGCGCCGACACTACATTATGCGGGCAGAGTTATAATTGATTGAGTTATTAAAGCTGTTTGGCTGTTACTGGTCTCTGTTAATCAGTAACCTAAGAACGATACCACCGTTAAAGGCTAATCATAGATTTTTGTCACAAAACGTTACAATGATTTCCGAACTTTTTAGGGTGACTATTGAACGCTACGGGATATCTGGGAAACAGTTATCCAAGTTTTCAGGCGTTAGCGAGAATCATATTTCAGAGTTTAGGCGGGGGAAGACGGGCATCTCTACTGAGGTGCTGTGGAAATTAATCGAGGCAATGGACGAGATTAAGCCGGGAGCCCGCGCTTACTTCTGTGCCCGGCTGACGGGGGGAGAGGGATTTGGCAATGGCAGCCAGATGTCAGTGCCAAAGCAACTAGAGTCTTTACTAGATATGCAGAACTTGGTTGATAGTCTCTCTGACGACAGTTTGGCCTTGCTGCTGATGGTAGTGGCAGCGCGAATTAAGAATGGTGTTTCCTCTCATGGGAAAGGTTTGGAGCTAATTGGCTGATAATTTTACCGCTAGTTTGTCCTGGCAGTAATTTACCAGCCCTTGCCTAATTAATCAAATTATTGCTGAAAACGGATTAAGATAGATTACCCCGATCGACTGATTTTTTGTCCGCTCTTAAAATCAGTAAAATCCTTTAATTTATCTTAATCCGTAAATATTTAGGAATTATTTTTCAATTGGGGCAGTAGTTTGGTAAAGAAGTGCGATAATGAAAGTAGATTCTATCCTCAAACCCTATCAACGCTTCGGTGTAAATCTCGGTCTAGACAGAATTCAACAACTCTTAGATAAATTAGGCAACCCTCACCAAAAAATCCCTATTATTCATGTCGCAGGTACAAATGGCAAAGGTTCCGTTTGTGCCTATCTTTCTTACATATTAACTGCCGCAGGCTATGAAGTTGGTCGCTACACTTCTCCCCATTTAATTGACTGGAATGAACGCATCTGTATCAATCAAAAACCCATTTCATCAGAACAATTAGAAGATTATCTTTTACAAGTAGTAAACGTTGTTAATAATAAAGATAGTGAATCTCCTACCCAATTTGAAGTATTTACCGCCGCCGCTTGGCTATATTTCGCCGAAAAAGAAGTAGATATTGCCGTCATAGAAGTTGGGTTAGGCGGAAGATTAGATGCAACTAATGTCTGCGAAACTCCTCTCGTTTCCATCATCACTTCCATCAGTCGCGAACACTGGCAAGTTCTCGGCCCAACTTTAGCAGATATTGCAGGTGAAAAAGCAGGTATTCTCAAACAAAATTGCCCTGCTGTCATCGGACAATTACCTCTAGAAGCTAAAGCAGTTATCGAAAAACGCCTTGAACAATTAAACTGTCCTGCTATCTGGCCAAAACCTGCATTAGATTTAGGAGAAAATTGGGTAGAATATCAGCCAGAACCAGATACTAACATTAATTTACCAACACCTGCGATCGCAATTAAATACCCTTTAACACTATTAGGGGAAATTCAATTAATGAACTCAGCCCTCGCGATCGCAACTTGCCAAATTCTCCAGCAACAAGGGTGGAAAATTTCGGAAACTGCTATCCAAAACGGGATGGAAAATACTAAATGGCCTGGTCGTCTGCAATGGACAACTTGGGGAAATCATAAACTATTAGTTGACGGCGCTCACAACCCAGCCGCTGCTATCGCCTTACGTCAATATGTCGATACTCTAGCTCATTTATACCCGCAAAAAAAGGGCAAATCTTGGGTAATGGGTATGCTTTCTACTAAAGACCATGCTGATATTTTTAAGGCTGTGTTGGCAACAGGCGATCGTCTTTATTTAGTACCCGTACCTGACCATAGTTCTGCTGAACCAGAAGAGTTAGCCAAGTTAGCTTTAAGTATCTGCCCAACATTATCTCATTGTCAAACTTATCCAGATTTACTCACAGCTTTAGATACTGCGATTGGCGAGGATTTAACTGTCCTTTGTGGTTCTCTTTATCTTATTGGCTATTTCTTTCAGCAGCAGGAGCAAGATTGACTGTTAAATATTAACTATAGCTTGTAAGGTGGGCGATCGCCGCAAATGATATATGGGTAAAGTATAAGCTTGTTTGCGGCTAGCGCCCACCCTACGTTTAACTTACTACGTTTAACTTACTGCTTACCAAGCAGCCAAAAGGGAAAAGATTGTGTTGGTTCTAGAACAACACCAGTCACACCTTTTTGAGCAAAAACATAATCCTTATCTTGCCATAAAGGAATGAACGGAACATCTTTAGCTAATATATCTTGAATTTCGCCAAAAATAGCTTTGCGGGTGGCGGGATTCTGCTCTTGTCGCTGCTTAGAAATCAGTTGATTCACGCGATCGCTATAGTAAAATGAACCCTGACCCTGACTCGCTCCCTCTTGACATCCCGCCGCCGCTGAGCCTTTACTACAACTCAGAAATGGCTGAATGTAATTGTCAGCATCAAAGTAGTCAGCAACCCAATCCACTAAAGCAGAAGGATAAATCCCTTTATCCAGATTTTGAAACAAAGTGGGAGCTTCTACACCATTAACTTCTATTTGCAACGCCCCATCTAATTTTTGTTGAGCAATTGCCTTCAGAGTATTCGCCACCATTGCCCTTTTGGAAGAAGCGGAAGGATACCAAATTTGTAGTTTTACAGGATTAGCAGCCGAGAACCCAGCCTTCTTCAAAAGTTCTTTTGCCTTAGCTGCGTTAGCCTCTTGATACTGTTCTTTAAAAACTGGCTTTTGTACATCAAATGTGGTAGGAATTAGGCTATAAAGAGGTTCCGCTTGTCCTCGCAATACCCGTTCGTTAAGCAATGGGCGGTCAATAATTGTGGCGATTGCCTGCCTTACTGCTAAATTATCCAAAGGTTTAGACTTGAGGTTGAGTACCATATAACTCACCGTATTACTTTTAGCTGCGATCGCCTGCCAATTGCCTTTTTTACCTCTCTCTTCCAAGTTACGAATTTGGTCAGCATCTAGAGACAAATAAGCCACATCTACTGCACCTGTACGAAAAGCATTAAACAAATTTGCAGGCGTAGAAAGGAACTGAACGTCAATTCCTTTATTGGCGGGTTTATTCCCCCAATACTTATCAAAAACATCTAATTTTAAAGAATCGCTACCATATTTTGCTAGCTGATAACGACCCGTTCCCACAAAAGTATCCGGTTTAAATTTACCCGGGCCAATTTCGTAAGCTTTAGGAGAAATTGCACAAGCACCCGCAAATCCTAGTAGGGAAGGAAAAGCAGCAAAAGGTTGTTTCAGCTTAATTGTTAACTCAAATTCACCAGTGGCCTTAATAGATTCCACAGCATCAGCTAACAAAAATGCTGGACGACCTCCATTTTTAATAAATCGTTCTAGAGAAAATACCATTGCCTCAGCATTGAATGCCGTATCATCATGGAAAGTAACGCCTTGACGTAGTGGTATAGTATAAGTTAAAGCATCGGGACTAATTTTAGGCATTGCTGTTGCTAATTGTGGAATTAGCTTAGTAGTTCCCGACTCGTAAGTGTAGAGGCGATCGCCCAAATTGTAAAGCAATCCACCTGATATTTGTTCATAAGCATCAGCAGGATCGATCGTCCGCAGTTTCAGCGTTGTACCAATTGTAATTCTTCCCGTTCCCGCCTCTGTATTTGTAGAATTAACTGATTGAGTTGCCGACTTTCCGCAACTCACAACTAGGAAGCAGCAAAGGCAAAATATACCAATAAATTCTAATATACCAATCCGCTGAATTTTAAGCTTAGCGGTGTAATTTTCTAACATTTCTTTTATACCCATCAGATCGTTTTTAACTTTATTAGGACTAATATCCGTAACGCCGCCCTGGCCGGTATCTTTAACCGCCCAGAGGGCGGCGTTACATCATAACTATGTAAGTCTTGACTTTAAATATTACGATGATTATGGCACTTTGCACAACACTTTATTTTTTATTTTTTAACAATCCAGCAGGGAAAACTTTTTTGCCCTTTACCTTGCCTAAAAATCTTTGAGTAGGGATCGCCAATCTCGACACCGTTTTAGATAAATTTGAGACACCCGATCTTCAGGGTTTTTTTGCAAACATTCTTCAAACAGTTTGCCCGCCTCTCTCACGCTCTTCTGATGGTAAAGCAACATAGCTTCCTCATATCTTTTCAAAGTTCCTAACTTACCTTCTCGAACTTCTGGGGGGTCAGAATCAAATACTTCGTACACTGTCACAAACTCTGACTTCCCCTTAACCTTTACTTGGTCAACGATACGGATAGAATAATCCGCAGGATTATGTAAGCGCGAAAATGTTTGGTTAGAAATTAACATTTGCACCCCGTACTCTTTCGTCAACCCTTCAATCCTAGATGCTAAATTAACAGCATCACTAATAACTGTACTGTCCATCCGGTTTTGTCCACCCACAGTACCTAGCATCAAAGTACCTGTATTGATCCCCACCCCAATTTTAATCGGCACGTAGCCCGAATTTTGGCGCTGTTGATTGTAATCTGCCAGAGTTTGCAGCATCGAAATTCCAGATTGAACTGCACCATCTGCCTCGCCATTAAATAGAGCCATAATTGCATCGCCAATATATTTATCAATAAAACCATTATTTTCAGTAATTGCAGGCTCCATTCGACTGAGATAAGCATTAATAAATTTAAAATTTTCTTCTGGAGTTAAAGTTTCTGAAAGCGAAGTGAAATCACGAATATCAGCAAACAGCACTGACATTTCCTGCTGTACTTGATCTCCTAATTTGACATCAACAATGCTTTCATATCCTAAAAAGTAGAGAAATTGGTGAGGAACAAACCGCCCGTAAGCATCGGTTAGTTCTAATTCGGCATCTAGAGCTTTTTCCAAATTCAAATTTAGCTCAAAGAGTTCGTTAGTGAACCTTTGGCGCTCAGCTTCTGCTTTTTTGCGATCGCTAATGTCTTGAAAAACGGAAATCGCATAGATCACTTTACCATTGCTATCAAATATTGGCGTTCCTCTACTTTCTAGAGGTATAATCAGATCGCCTTGGTGGACTTCTATATCATCAGCCATTGAGGTTTCGCCATTCAAAGCCCGCGATATTGGCAATTCTTCAACGGGGTAAAGATGAGGGCTATTTGCGACATAAAGTTGATAAATGTCGGGTATTTTGTAAACTGTAATTGATGGCACAACTCCCTTGCCAAGTAATTGCACGGCGGCGCGATTAGCGTAGTAGGGTTTACCAGTAGCATCCAACACAGCTACTCCTACGGGTATTGCTTCCAGAAACTGAGCTAACTTTGCCTCGCCTTCACGTACCGCCTCTAATGCTTTATCGTGTAACTCGGCTTCAACACTATCGGAGTGTAAGGAGGTAGTTTCCAGCAAAATTTCCAAGTCAGTTTTTTCCCTTTTCAGGTTTTCTACTTCTTGGCGCAGTTTTTCTATCTCCAAAAGTAGCTCTTCTTTAGACAGTTGTTCTTCCTGCATTGTCTTGGAATTTGCGCCTTGACAAAGATTATATATGTCACTGTAGTTGGTGATACACCCTACCATAGTTTCTATTGGTATGAAGTTAGAGCAGAAGGCAAAAGCCAGAAGCCAAAAGCCAAAAGGCACAGGCTAAGGTGGAAGGCACAAGCCAGAAGGCACAAGCACGGGCTAAGGCGGAAGGCACAAGCACAGGCTAAGACGGAAAGCAGAAAGGAACATTAGTTATTTATAAGGGTAAAAGGCTTTAATTATCTATAACGCCAGAAGGAAAATGCAATAAAAGCAATGGTTGGAGCAATTAAGAAGATTTTCCTGACCTTGGCGGTTGCTTTAAAACCTAGATCTAGCCGAGATAACGCGATCGCGCCCTTTAGCCTTGGCGCGGTAGAGAGCCACGTCTGCTGCTTGGATCGCTTCCGCACCAGTTTTACCATGCTCTGGAAAACAAGCTACCCCCAAAGAAACAGTAATCACGTCAAGAGACTGACCGTTATATTTTACATTTAACTGCTTCACACCTTGGCGCAGTTGTTCAGCACGTTGGTAAGCATCTTCCAAGCTACTCTCTGGCAAAACCAGGACAAACTCCTCACCTCCGTAACGGCAAACAATTTCTGAATTGTGGACGCACCTTTGCAAAAATAGGCTCAATTCTTGCAGGACAAGATCGCCTGCATCGTGACCAAAAGTGTCGTTAAAACGCTTAAAGTAGTCAATGTCGAGCATAATAATGCCCAAAGATTGCTGCGCTTGCGTGGAGCGCTCGATCTCCCTTGTCAGGAACTCCTTCAAGTAACGGCGGTTAAAAAGACCAGTTACCGGGTCGCGAATGCACTGATCGTGCAGTAAGTTTTCCAGAAAGTCGCCGTGTTCCCTCATTGTTTCTAAAATCATTTCCATGTCAGCCTTGTCTGTACTGACAGTTACCTGAACAGACTGAAGTTCTGCTTGAGCCTCCTTCATCGCCGCTTGTGCCCGTTCGCGTTCTGCAATTTCGGCTTGCAGTTGTTGATGGGATTCATGCAGTAAAACTTCTACAGCATCAGCGCGGGCACAGGTTGCCTCCAGCAAAATATCCAACTGCATCTTTTCGGCTTTGATCTCTTGGAGTTCCTGGCGCAGTTGTTCTATTTCCAGAAGCAGATATTCTCTGGATGGTGGTTCTTTTGACCTGTCTTCCAGTCTTTGTGCATTGACAAAAATACTCTGATGCCGAAAGCCTGTACTAGCCATACGCCCTCTCAAACTTTCTATTTTAATTCCAGCTCCAAGGTAGGCATCAGACGTAGTAGATTCCGCAAAGACTTTCCTTGCCAGGGGATTGACTGAGAACCTTTAATCTGCATCTGAACGTTTCCTTTCTGACGCACCTTGATCGCAAACTTCGACAACATACTGATCCCAGAACTGTTGAGAAATTCTAGTTCCTGCAAGTTCAGCACAATTTTGGGTGGTTCTGAGTCAGCAACATCGTTGAGCAACTGTACCACAGGCGCGTACTCTTCCATGCCGCTGAGCCGGAGAGCGCCTTGTAAAATAATCGTTGCAGTTGCTTTATCGTAACATATACGGTAATCTTCGGTCTTGATCTCCATCCGTTTAAAGTTCCTTGTAAATTTAGAGGTAGCTTAAGTAGCCTATACTGTTAGCTGCACCATTGTGGTTACGGCAATAACTTCTGGGTCTTTTTGGACAGTCTCGAACTTCCAACCCAGCTTAGCTTCATAGTCGTTGATCATAGTCAGTAAGCCTAAACCAGAAGCGGTACAGTTTTCGTCAGCAGCATTTTTTTCTAACTGGTAAATGTATAGCTCATTTGGATCTGATGTAGTTAACTCCTGAATGTAAGCCTGAAATTTATCAACGGCTTGGGGAGGGATGCTGTTAGTCATTAGAAATGCTACTCTACCACTTTCTAGGTGGAGGCGAATACTGATCGGATACTGGCAGGTTTCGTCGTTAAATTTCATGGCATTTTCTAGCAATTCATTGGCAACATAACTGATAGCACTTTTGACCTGCACTTGCTTCTCGATACTAGCAGGTTCCTGTTCGTTTCCGGGAAAGAAAGTTGCTAAATAATCGGCAAGAAAATCAGCAGATAAACCATTATTTCGCCATCGCTGTTTTAGGGGAAACGAACTGGGAGAAAATCCGATGATCAAGTATTCTTGTGTGAAAGGCGGCTCCTCGAAGTCGCCAAATATCTGAATCATAGTTGCTAAATCCGAATTGTGCTGCTTATTTTTGCTTACGTACCACCAAAGTGATGTCATAATAGACCTTATATTGCCCGATATGTTGTCGTAGGTCATCAATTACAACATATCTGATTTCAATAGCCACGCGGCAAGTTGTGTTTGATTGCCTCAATTAGCTACTTGACGTTGTACGGGGCCTCATTAAGATTTTCAGCTTCGATAATGCCATCAGTGAAGATTACTCCCACATCCCCTGCCTTTAAGAACACTTTAACTTTTTCACCGAAATAGGCAATACTTCCAGCTCGATGGGAAAGCCTAAGTCTATGGTACCAATATTTAAAATCTTAAACTGAACGTCAGTTGACGCTCTCAGAAAGCCTCAGCTAGCAACACCTACATCCCTTAACACCAAAGACTGATTCGATCCCTCCCCTGAATATAGAGGATATTCGGTCGTGCAGAGTATATTTTAGCTTAGTACCCTTCTCAACTCGATCGCAGTTGCAATTGAGATACTAATCAACAATGGCATTGAGTAGCACGTCAGTCAAGGACATATCTTCCATGTGTTCTAAGGTGACGGTGTTGCAGATGTCAAATTTAGCGCCAGCACTCTGCAATTGATCGTCCAAGATTTTGAAAAATTCTGTTGCTGTTTGATTGGAGCCTACTTGAATTAGTGAAATTGCGAGTTCTTCATCTCGCTCTAACTGATTTGAGGCATCAATAATTATCTGCTTTACTGATTGAGGATTGTTGACTTCACCGGATGTGACTACTATAATTGTTTCTCCGTTAGCTTTGGCGCGTTCTGTAGCTCGACGCTCAAAGTAGTTATCTGTAGCATCTTTTAGAGCTGGGGCTAGCTTGGTTTTGCCAGATGGCTGATTTTCTTGGAATATCTGGGCAACTTTACTAGCAGTGGTGCTGTCGTAACGTTTAAAATCATCTGCGAATAGGTAAAGGGTGATGCCATCAGGATCGAATTGTTCGCATTGAGCTGCTAGTGCTAAGGCGGACTCCTGCATGACATCCCAGCGACTTTTACCGTCTGCTTGGTCTGAGATGGACATACTTTGGCTTTTATCTACGATCAGGGTATAGTCGCGATCGCGCAAAGCTGCGCCGCCTTCGAGTAAAGCGTCCATCTGTTAATCTCCAATGATGATGTTTGATATTTAAGCTATCAGTTATTGGAGTAGTTTGGAGGATAAAATTTGTGATGAAAATTTGATTTGTGGCAACGAGGGGGGTAGAGGTGGTTACAGTTATACCCCGATCTGGCTTAACCCCCTTTGTTGGACATGATCGTCTCAGTTAAGTAGAAGCTAAAAGTTAGAGGGGTTTTAGTTATCTAGGAGAGCAGGAATAATGCTGATACAGGGAGCTTTTTAGCCATTAGTATTTTACTCTAAATTATAAAAATTTACGGATCTTTATTTACGATTGCGGAACCAAATAGTAAGGTGGTGAAGTCTAAAGCTGTGTACATTGTGTGAGTTGTGTGCTTTCTGAGTGCGGCGTAATGCGGAGGCTGGCTATGAAAAAAAATCCCCAACATCCCTGGAAAAATGCTGAAAAACAACCTGAAAAGCAGCCTAGTCCGTTTTTCTTAGCTTTGCTATTGACGGGAATTCTAGCTTTAGAAATGTATCCAGTGTTTATACAGACAGCAAATGCTGATGCTGGCAATTTACCGTCCTCATATCCACAGTCGGAAGAGAAAAATGAGTTAGGGCAAAATGAATTTCAGGCTCCGCTGGTGATGCCAAAAGCAAGCGATCGCGGACTTTTACCCCGTGTAATTTTAGTAAGTGCTAAGCGATCGCCGGAAAACCCGGAAGTAAATAAATTAAATTTAATGTCTGTAGACCCTGAGTTGGCGCAAGCTGGGCAAAATGGTGCTAATCAATTGCCGGCGCAAGTTGCGAGTGCTGTTCGTCAAGATTTGTCCAAGGAAACTGGGATTGCTGCGGGACGACTGAAAATTACGGAATTCAGCCGCCAAACTTGGCCGAATACTTGTTTGGGACTGCCTAAAAATGATGAATTGTGCGGTCAAATGATGGTGGAAGGTTGGCGAGTTGTGCTGTCTGACGGCCGCCAAACTTGGGTTTATCGTAGCGATCGCACAGGAAAAGTTTTGCGTAGAGAAAATCAAGCTAGTTCGCTTCAACCTGTGAAGATTCCGACTGCACAATTACCGCCGCCTTTGACAAAAGGTATGGTGTTTCGGGCGATCGCCAGTGGTGGTTTTACGGGCCGCACTTATGAAACAGTGCTGATGGAGGATGGCACTTTGATGCGCGTACTGGCGGGGCCGGAAAATGCCAATGATTCTGGCCGTCAGGTTTTCAGGGTTTCCATGCAGCAGGTGAAACAGTTTCAGGAGTTGCTCAAACGGCAGCAATTAGCTCGTTTTAATCAATTGAATTATCCAGCGCCAACGGGGGCGGCTGATTTTATTACCGTCACTTTTACGAGTACGGCGGGTACAACTCAATACGCGGATATTGTTCGCGATCGCTTACCGAAACCTTTGCAGGATACAATTGAAGCTTGGACTCGAATTACTCGTGTTACTCAAGTTTAATTGGTAATGGGTAATGGGTAATGGGTAATGGGTAATGGGTAATTGCTAATTGCTAATTGCTATAGCAATCCTAAATCATTTGTGAATTTCTTACTCCCTCCCCTTAGCAAGGGGAGGGTTGGGGTGGGGTAAAAAATTTACGATTCATTTAGGATTGCTATATAATGGTTGTTGAACATTTTTGATAGTGAAAGATAGAGCAAATTGCAGGTTGATAAAGTACAACCCAGAAACCGGGTTTCTTTATAGTTCTCCCTTACAAATCGGTTTTTACACAAGAAACCCGGCTTCTCTGTACTTCACTTACCAGCAAAATTGTGCTAAAAATCAATAACTATAGGACTTATGCAAAACTATCTGTAACGCCCTGCCATCCTGCGATCGTGCGTAAGTCCTGAACTAACAACTAAGTAGGTGGACATAAATAAATGCTATAAATTGTAAGGTGGGCGCTCGCCGACAAATATTTATAGCTATGAAAAACATCTCTTGAGGCGGCGAGCGCCCACCCTACGTTTAATTATACCTGACCACTTAACAACTAACTCTTAACAAAATGGATATAATTGAAATACTAAAAGAAGATTACAAGAAATTTCCCGCCGCTCAAACCTATAGCATTTATGCAGAAAAAGTTTACTTTCAAGACCCGATGAATCGATTTAAAGGCATAGATCGCTACCAACAAATGATCGGGTTTATGAGTACGTTTTTTAAGGACATAAAACTAGATTTACACAACATTTCGCAGGTCGGAGATCGCATAGAAACACGCTGGACATTAAGCTGGACTGTTCCCGTACCCTGGCAGCCAAGAATTGCGGTTCCAGGTTGGAGCGAACTCAAGCTTAACACCGAGGGCCTGATTAGCTCTCACATCGACTACTGGAACTGTTCCCGCCTTGACGTACTCAAACAACTCCTGTTTCCCGTAAAAACCCGCTAAAGTAAAATTATGTAAAGAATTCTCAGACGGGGTTAACAATTCATGCGCTTAATTTTGATGACGGGGAAAGGCGGAGTCGGCAAAACCTCAGTGGCGGCTGCTACTGGCCTCCGCTGCGCCGAATTGGGATACAAAACCTTAGTGTTGAGCACTGACCCGGCTCACTCTTTAGCAGATAGCTTTGATATGGATCTCGGCCACGAAGCACGACTGGTACAGCCGAACTTGTGGGGAGCTGAACTCGATGCTTTGATGGAATTAGAGGGAAATTGGGGAGCCGTCAAGCGCTACATTACTCAAGTTTTGCAAGCGCGGGGTCTTGATGGCATCCAGGCTGAAGAATTAGCGATTTTGCCAGGAATGGATGAGATTTTTGGCTTAGTCCGCATGAAAAGGCATTACGATGAAGGCGAATTTGATGTTTTAATTATCGATTCGGCTCCTACTGGTACGGCTTTGCGACTATTAAGTTTGCCAGAGGTTGGCGGCTGGTACATGAGAAAATTTTACAAACCGTTGCAAGGTCTTTCTGTTGCACTCAGACCTTTAGTTGAACCAATTTTTAGACCAATTGCGGGTTTTTCTTTGCCGAATAAAGAAGTGATGGATGCACCTTATGAGTTTTACGAACAGATTGAAGCTTTGGAAAAGGTTTTAACTGATAATACTCAAACTTCAGTGAGATTAGTTACCAACCCCGAAAAGATGGTAATTAAAGAATCATTGCGAGCTCACGCTTATTTGAGTTTGTACAATGTAGCAACAGACATGGTAGTAGCAAATCGGATTATTCCCGATGAAGTAACAGACCCATTTTTTAAGCGGTGGAAGGAGAATCAGCAGCAATATCGGCAGGAGATTCACGATAATTTTATGCCGTTACCTGTGAAGGAAGTACCGCTTTATTCTGAGGAAATGTGCGGTTTGGCGGCTTTGCATCGGTTGAAGGAAACGCTTTATGGTGATGAAGATCCGAGCCAAGTTTATTACAAGGAAAATACAGTAAGAATTGTTCAGGATCAGAATCAATATAGTTTGGAACTGTATTTACCGGGAATTGCCAAGGATCAAATTAAGTTGAGTAAGTCAGCGGATGAGTTGAATATTACGATTGGCAATCATCGGCGGAATTTGGTATTGCCGCAAGCCTTAGCAGCGTTACAGCCTGCTGGTGCTAAGATGGAGGATGATTATTTGAAGATTCGGTTTGCTTAGAGGTTTTGGGTTGAGGAGATATGCTCTGATAGGTGCGATCTCCTCATATTTTTTTATAGGATCTTGGCAGTTGCTATAGAATTAATAGTTTGGATGAATAAAGTCAAAAAAAACAGAAATTCCAAGCGCGATCGCACTTGGAACTCGCAACTTTTAATTTTATAAGAAATACCCTGAAAACCCTGCGACTTTAGTCCAGGGATGAAAGGGCGAGGGAGACTTTAGTCTCCCAGTTAGATATTTCTAAATATAGTACAATTAATCAAAGGAGGTTGAAATTAATGTATGCAGTGCAAAAAGATGTTTGGCATTTAAAGGGACTTGACAAAACCATTGTCGAGCAAATCTTAAGATGGTCAAATAATCTGTTTAATGTCGGCACTTACGAAAGTCGGCAACAGTACTTCAAAGACCAAGGTGCAATTAAATACCCAGACCTGTACAAAATTGCCAAACCCAACGAGAATTACGGTTTACTTTACTCGCAAGTGGCTCAACAATCCCTCAAATCTGTTGCTGAATCCTTTAGCTCTTTCCGAGCCTTAGAAAGGTTAGCCAAGAAAGGAGAACTTAATCAAAAACCGAGATTGCCCAAGTACAGAACCAAGGGAGCAATGTACCAAGTTTCATACCCTGGGCAAGCCTTGAAAGTAGTCGGTAATCGGGTGAGATTACCTCTGGGAACTAAAGGGAAAGAACACTTTGGGACAGATGCTCTCTGGGTGACTTTACCGGAACGCTTGAAAGATTGCCAGATTAAAGAACTTCGACTAATCCCTAGAAATGGCAAGGTTTGGGTCGAATTTGTACACGAAAGTCTAACCAAACAAGCCCCTAGCTGTAGCTTGGAAGTAACGGGAATTTTAGGTATCGATCATGGCATCAATAACTGGTTAACTTGCACTTCTAGTAATGGCAAGCCATTTATTATTGATGGTCACAAATTGAAGTCTTGGAACCAATGGTTGAACAAGGAAAAAGCACGGGTACAATCAGTACACGATCAATGTAAGCTACCTAAAGGTTTTTCGTCTCATAGACTGCAACAGTTGTCAGAAACTCGCGCCAGAAGGATGAGAGATGCCGTCAATAAAGCAGTTAGAACCATCATAGATTATTGTGAAGATCGCCAAATTAACGTCCTAGTCTTTGGTTGGAATAAAGGACAGAAACAAGAAGTCAATATGGGAGGTAAGACTAACCAGAACTTTGTCCAAATACCGACAGCTAAAGTTAAAGATAGGCTCAGGCAAGAGTGTGACTTAAGGGGTTGGCGATTTGTAGAGCAAGACGAATCTTACACATCAAAAGCCAGCTTCTTAGACCGAGATTTACTGCCAGTGAAAGTTGGTGAAAAACCCGACAATTGGCAACCGTCTGGTAAAAGAATTAAACGAGGTCTTTACCGTTCTAGCACTGGGTTGTTAATCAATGCCGATGTTAATGGCGCGGCAAATATCATCCGAAAATCAAAAGTAGCCATAGACTCAATTATTATTGAGCGAGTGAGTAGTGGGTTGTTGACAAACCCTTTAAGAATTAAACTTTGGCGGGATTCATCCCCCAAAGTTTCTCCTTAAGAATCCCCGTGTCTTTAGACCGGGGAGTGTCAAAGACTGTAACAATGCGGATGAAAGGACTTGAACCTTCACTCCTTTCGGAACCAGAACCTAAATCTGGCGCGTCTGCCAATTCCGCCACATCCGCGTTAAGCCAAAAACAATCATAACACAGAAAACAGAAAAGGGGGTAAAGAAAAATAAAAATTCCTCAAACCCCCACCACATAATCATTTCCCACCTAAAGCCTTCCAAGTGGCCTCATCGACAGTGCCATCCACTTTTAAATTATTAGTGGCTTGAAAGTCCTTGACAGCGGTCAAAGTCCGCGCCCCAAAAATCCCGTCAATCGGCCCTGGATCGTAACCTTGCATTTCCAAACGCACCTGTAGCGTCTTTACCTTAGAACCCGCTGCGCCCTTCGCCAATACCTTACTACTCTCAGGAATCTGCTTTTGGGCTAAAACCATCGGCTCATCCTTTAAAGCATCCCACGTTGTGCGATCGACAATCCCATCAGCCTTTAATCCCTTCGACTGCTGAAACGCGCTGACAGCCGAGACAGTCCGCGATCCAAAGTCGCTATCGATCGCCCCGACATTAAAACCATGAGCTTGCAAACGCTTCTGTATGGCGGCTACTTCAGCACCTTTAGCACCTTTCGATACAGTCTTTTCCTTTTTCGGGGGTTCCTGCAAACCTTGATAAAAAGGCTTATTAAACAGTTCGCGTTCAGAATTTCCCTCCCCAAAAACGGGTTTGACCTGAGCACCAGGAGTAAATAATCCGCTTTCCTCCAACTGTTCAGTCAGAGATTTAGTGCGATCGCCCGCGATCGCACTCCTGGTTAACCCCGGAACCAAAAACGCCAGTAAACTCAGAATTACAACAGTAGCTACACGCATAAAATATTCCTCTTAGTAAAGTTTGGCTGTTCTAAACTTCCCAGTGGGATTTTACCATCCGGGAACTTTTCAACAAAGATTAAAGATGGATCGTGGGCGATCGCTCTCAGGGGACAAACCCCACACGATTGCCCATTACCCACTTACCCAATTTTAGTCTGACTCCTGAGTTTTGCTATTGGCAATCCTTCAAAAAGAATAAAAATCTCCATATTTTTGCCGAATGTATCCTATAAAAGGTTTAATAGTTAATGCTGAACCTGTAACGCGCTCCATCAGTTCGGCGGCGCTGTATTTGCGCCCGTGCTGATAGATATTTTTTTTAAGCCAGTTGTGGAGTAAACTAAAGTTTCCTTGTTCAATTTCAACGGCAATTTCGGGATCGAATTTAAGGGCAGCTTCGTAAAATTGAGCGCTCATCAAATTGCCGAGGGCGTAACCTTGGAACATTCCCCCAATTGTCCCCACATACCAGTGGACATCCTGCATGACTCCAATGCTATCGCTGGCAGGAACTAAACCCAGATCTCTTCTATAGCATTCATTCCAAGCTTCGGGGAGGTCGCGGACTGCGATCTTGCCTTCTAGCAGTGCTAATTCCAAATCAAAGCGGATCATCACGTGCAGGTTATAGGTTACTTCGTCAGCATCAGTGCGGATCGGCGTGCAAGCTACCTTATTAATCGCTTGATAAAATGTATTGATAGAAACTTGACCTAATTGCCTCAAGAATACGCCTTGTAACTGCGGATAGAAACACTCCCAAAAGCCACGACTGTGACCGACTAAATTTTCCCATAACCGGGACTGACTTTCGTGAACGCCGGAAGAAATACCACCGGCCAGAGGCGTGCTTTCAAATTCAGGAGAATTGCCCAATTCATAAAGGGCGTGTCCCATTTCATGGATCGTGCTAAAAAGTGCTTGAGCGAGGTTATTTTCATAGACGCGGGTAGTAATTCGCACGTCGTCTATAGAAAAGTTGGTCATAAAGGGGTGCAGAGTTTTATCTTGCCGTCCTCGCTTAAAATCGAAACCAATACGCTCGATGATTGTGCGGCAGAATTCTAACTGCTGACTTTCGGGAAAATCTTGGTGTAAACAGGAGTCGTCGGCGGAAGGTTGGGAAGCGATCGCGTCTACAATTGGGATTAATTCCTGACGTAATTCGGCAAACAAGGGCCGGAGGTTGGCAACTGTCATTCCGCAGTCGCTTAAGTCGATCAGGGGATCGGCAATATGTTCGTTATTAGGGAAAAAGTCGCTATATTCTTGACTTAATTCTAAAGTTTTTTCCAGATAGGGTTCTACGGCGGCGAAATTGTTGTCGGCCTTAGCTTTTGCCCAAGCTTCGTAGCAGGCGGCTTGGTGGCGGGAGAATTGGGCCATGAACTCTGAGGGGACTCGCACGGCGCGATCGTAGTCTTTGCGGGCTATGCGGATCAGACTGGCTGCGGTAGAGTCGTAGGGGAGGCTGGCTTCGCAGGGGCGCAAATCTTCTAGCAGTTGTCCGATCGCGGGATCGATGAATTTTTCGTGGCTAATTTGTTTGAGGGTAGCCAGTTGGCGGCCTCTAGCACTGGCCCCGGCAATTGGCATATAGGTTGCCTGATCCCAGTGCAGCACGGCTGCGGCTGATTCGATGTCACTAATTTCGCTCAGGCGGGTTTTGAGAAGAGCGAATTTTGCTTCGGTTTTGTCCAGTGCGTGCATGATTTGGGGGTACGGGTGCTCAGTAATGCCGATTGTATTGGTGGCATTCTATTTCAATTAGCTTTATTTTGAGTTAAAGCGACAAAGCGCACATCTTTCTGTATTTTCTGAAACTTTGAGTCAGTTTTGCAGAGTTTGCGATATTTTTTAGGATTGAGTGCGATCGCGCGTTGGAGGTTTTCCATCGCTAGGTCGGTGTTGTTTTGTTGGCAGTACAGGCCTGCTTTGTGATAAAGTGTGGCGGCATCGTCGGGTTTGATTTCTAGAACTTTATCATAGGAGGCGATCGCGTCTTCTATGCGCTCTAATTTGCTTAGGGCTATGCCTCGATTGTACCAAGCTTCGCGGTTATCTGGGTGGAATTCTAAGCTTTTGTCCCAAGAAGCGATCGCTGCTGCAAATTTCTCTAAGCTAGCTAGTGCTAAACCGCGATTGTACCAAGCTTCGTGATAGTCGGGTTTTAATTCTACGGCTCGATCCCAAGAGGCGATCGCGACATCTAATTGTCCTGACTGGACTAAAGCTGTTCCCCTTTTGTTCCAAACTTCCCAGGCATTGGGCTTGAGTGCTAAAGTTTTGTCATAGGAGGCGATCGCTTCTGCAAATTCGCCACTATTTGCCAATGCAATCCCGCGATTGTACCATGCTTGATGCAAGTTTGGTCTAATTTCTAGGGCTCGATTGTAGGAAGCGATCGCTTCTGCAAATTTTCCTAAACTTTTCAAGGCCATGCCTCGGTTGTACCAGGCTTCGTAGTAATCTGGCCTAATTGCTAAAGCTTTGTCATAGTCTGCGATCGCCTCTTCGTTCCGTTCTAGATTGACGAAAGTATTGCCGCGATTTGACCATGCCTCATGATATTCCGGTCTAATCTGTAAAGCTTTGTCGTAGTCAGCGATCGCTTCTTCAAATCGCTCCAAACTTCTCAGAGCATTAGCTCGATTGTACCAAGCTTCAGCATTCTCTGGTTTGATTTCTAGACTTTTGTCATAGTCAGCGATCGCCTCTTGATTGCATCCGAGCTTTCTGTAGGCTACGCCGCGATTGTACCATGCCTCATGAAAGTCAGGATTAAGTTTGACAGCTTGAGTCCAAGACGCGATCGCCTCTTGGAAGCGTCCTAATTGTACCAGAGCATTACCCTGGTCATAACAGGCTTGAGGATTTTGGGGTGTGATTTCTACGGCTTTATTCCCAGAAGCGATCGGCTTTTCTATACTAGCTAATTTTTCCAAAGTATTTGACCTCTGTAGAATCATATTACCTCATCATTACTTTATTATTCACCTTTTCTACCATTTTTACTTACTACCCCCCACTGGTCAGGTTTCTCACCCCCTGGGTTCTAGCAAAAGTCCGCAAAAATTGTTAGTTGTTGAGGATGATTATCCTATTGGTAATTGGTAATTGTTAATTGGTAATTGTTAATTGCTAATTGCTAATTGCTAATTGCTAATTGCTAATTGGTAATTGCTAATTGCTAATTGCTAATTGCTAATTGCTAATTGGTACCTTCCCCATCTTCCCTTCTTCCCCTCTCTACCTCTTTCCCTAGTCCTGAGCATCGTAGCCCCTAGCCCCTTCTTTGCTAATTGGTAATTGCACCTTCTACTGCCATTATTCCCTTAACCCTCTCTCTCGCAAGAGAGTATCTGCCCAAATAACATCCTCATCTGACAGGGGCGGTACAAGATCGCCATTATAATCTATAGTAAAATCATATCCAGCTCGGTCATATATTATATTTAACACAGCTTGCAAATCTACAATTGGCTCCTCATCTTCCGAACGTAAAGGCAAAGGAAAAGTAGGAATTGCATCAGGCAAATTAAACAAATATAAATCCGCCATCGGACGTTGATTTCCCCGACTCACCAGAATTCGATAACTAGCTTCAATATCATTATTAAAAACAGGAAGAGGTTCCCAACCACGCAATAAATCAATCTCCACCAAATGGGTGCGACTTCCGAACACCTTTTCCCGCTTCTCCTCATACATTTCCCGCCCTTTCCCTGGTCGTTTATTCGCAGGTGAAAGTACCTCAATTACTGTCACCACTTCCTTAGTTGCTAAATCTATAACCTCTAAATAACTTTCTCTAATCTCTTCAGGCATAGGTACTGCTACCTTCAATGGTGTAGCAGTTGGGGCGAGTAGGGCGACATTAGAATTAATCGGGTTAGTTTGCGTTTGTCTGCGTTGTATAGAGACATCGGGAATTCCGACCAATAAAGAGTTTTCACCATTTATTTCATAAATCCGCTTCTCAATAGCGACGCGATATTTGGGTAGTAGTTGGGGAACTAAAGCGTCAGCAATTGCTACATTTAAGCGATTATGTACCTCTGGCCAAAAATCAATACTTTCTAAATAGGGATTCATACCTGGGAATGGATTAGGCATAGATTTAACTCCTGTTAATTGACTTACTTCTATTAGACTCTCAATCCTTTTTCTCGCAATAAACTATCTGCCCAAATAGTATCTAATTCTGACAACGACGGCACAACTTCACTATTATAATCTATTCTAAAATCATAAGCGGCGCGGTCATAAACTCCATTGAGTAAAGCTTGTAAATCTACAATAGGTTCTACATCACCTGAACGTAAAGGTAACGGAAATGAAGAAATTGGATTGGCTAAATTAAAAAGATATAAATCCGCCATCGGGCGTTGATTTCCCCGACTGACCAAAATTCGATAATTAGCCTCGATATCGTTACCAAAAACTGGAAGAGGTTGCCAATTACGTAGTAAATCAATCTCAACTAAATGGGTGCGAGTTGCAATTATTTTCTCCCGCTTTTCCTCATACATTTCGCGTCCTTTGCCACGTCTTTTATTGGCGGGTGAAAGCACCTCGATTACTGTCACAACTTCCTTGGTGGCTATATCTATTACTGGTAAATAGCCTTCCCTAAATTCTATAGGCATAGGCACTCTCACTCTTAAAGATTTAGCAGGGGGTGCTGCAACGGCGACATTAGAATTCGTAGAGTTTGTTTGATTTGACGAAGGTTGGACAATGACATCAGGAATACCTACTAACAGAGACTCTTCTCCGTTAATTTCATAAATTCGCTTTTCAATATCAACTCTATATTTTGGAAGCAATTTCGGGACTAAAGACTCCAAAATCATACTAATCAGCAAGTGATGTACTTGAGCCCATAAATCAGTATTTTCTAAGTATGGATTCATCCCTGGAAACGGATTAGGCATAGATTTAACTCCTATTTATTCATTGGTAATGAAGTGAAAAGTAGAGTGAGTTAACCCACTCTACTTACTATTTTCTAAAAATTGCTGAAACTCAAAATCGCCGACTTCAATCTATTAATTACCTCATCAACAGCAATCATTCCCAACTCCCCAGAAGCACGAGTGCGAATACTCAAACTATTTGACTCAACCTCCTTTGCACCCACAATACCCATCACCGGAATTTTATCCTTCTCAGCATTGCGAATTAACTTACCCAAACGCTCGCTACTCACATCCGCCTCAGCGCGAATTCCCAATATCCGCATCTTCGCCGCTACCTCTTGAGCAAAAGGTAAAAAGTCATTACTAACTGGTAACAAACGAACCTGAATTGGTGCTAACCACACCGGGAAATCACCCGCATATTCCTCAATTAAAATGCCAATTAACCGTTCCAAAGAACCAAAAGGAGCGCGATGAATCATTACTGGACGTTTGCGAGTTCCGTCCTCAGCGACATATTCCAAATCGAAACGTTCAGGTAAATTGTAATCTACCTGGACAGTTCCTAATTGCCACTCGCGGTCAAGCGCATCGCTGAAAATAAAATCGAGTTTGGGGCCATAAAAAGCCGCTTCCCCAATTCCTTCAAAATAATTCATTCCCAAGGTTTCCACAGCGCGACGAATTGCCCCTTGAGATTGCTCCCAAACTTCATCGGAACCCATGTATTTATCGGAAGTTGGATCGCGGAAACTCAGTCTAGCTTTAAAGTTCTTTAATTGCAGACTTTTGAATACTGATAGGATTAAATCCACCACGCTCAAAAATTCAGCATCCAACTGTTCCGGCGTGACAAATAAGTGGGAATCATCAACAGTAAATCCGCGAACTCTGGTTAATCCTCCTAATTCTCCCGATTGTTCGTAGCGGTAAACAGTACCGAATTCTGCTAACCGCATGGGCAATTCCCGATAAGAACGTAATTCGCTCTTATATATTTGAATGTGGAAAGGACAATTCATCGGTTTAAGAACAAAACCTTGTTCTGCTTTTGCCGATTCTTCATCCTCTGCCATCATCGGAAACATATCTTCCTTATATTTCTGCCAGTGACCAGAGGTTTTGAATAAATCTACTCTGCCAATGTGAGGAGTGACGACGGGTAAATAGCCGCGTTTAACCTGTTCTTGTTTGAGGAAATCTTCTAAAATACTCCGCAAAATTGTGCCTTTGGGTGTCCACAAAGGCAAGCCTGGCCCGACGACATCGGCAAAAATAAACAATCCTAATTCTTTGCCTAGTTTACGATGATCGCGCCTGAGTGCTTCTTCTTTTCGGCGCTGATATTCTTGTAATTGTTCGGGATTTTCCCAAGCAGTTCCGTAGATGCGTTGCAACTGAGCTTTGGTTTCATCTCCGCGCCAATAAGCACCGGCAACGCTTTCTAATTCAATGGCTTTTGGGTTTAGTTCGCTGGTATTTTCTAAGTGGGGGCCGGCACATAAATCCCACCATTCATCACCCAAATGGTAGATGGTAATCGGTTCTGTTAGACCTTCTAAAATTTCCAGTTTGTAAGGCTCGTTAATTTCTTTAATTCGGCGTTCGGCTTCTTCCCGGCTGACTTCTTCCCGAATTAGAGGCAATTTACGATTGATGATTTTGATCATCTCTTTTTTGATGGATTTCAAATCTTTTTCTGTAAATGCCTCTGGGATGTCAAAGTCATAGTAAAATCCGTTTTCAATCCAAGGGCCGATTGTTACTAGGGCTTTGGGAAATAGCTTTTGCACCGCCATTGCCATGACGTGAGAGGTGGTGTGGCGAATTTTTTTCAGGGGTTCTGACTCGCTGGTGCGAGGAAGGTGGATTTTAGCGGGCTGTTCGGGTGCGGAAAGGGATTCTGGGCTAGACATCGGCTGCTGAACCATTGGAGGATTACTACAAATTGGGACTTAACATTTGGTTGTACTGTTTCTATCTTAACTAGAGAAGGTGAGCAGGGGGAGCGGGGGAAGGAAGGGGCGGGGGAGCAGGGGAGCAGGGGAGCGGGGGAGA
>NZ_CACA01000004.1:0-2518 GCF_000180455.1 Kamptonema sp. PCC 6506 | reverse complement strand
CCCCTAGCCCCTAGCCCCTAGTTAAATAGCAAGTAAAATTTATGGTATATCGCCC
Source organism: Kamptonema sp. PCC 6506 (assembly GCF_000180455.1). Lineage (NCBI taxonomy): Bacteria > Bacillati > Cyanobacteriota > Cyanophyceae > Oscillatoriales > Microcoleaceae > Kamptonema > Kamptonema sp. PCC 6506. The sequence goes on along the minus strand of NZ_CACA01000004.1, from coordinate 2,463 downwards.
CTTCCGGTTCGCAACCACTCTTTTATTTTTACTGATTCCCGCCGCCGTTAATGCTCAAATTACTCCCGATAATACCTTACCAAATAACACTACTGTACTCCCAGAAGGTAACATCAACAGGATTGAAGGAGGCACAAAACTGGGCGATAACTTATTTCATAGTTTCCAAGAATTTTCTGTGACTAATGGCGGCACTGCTTTTTTTAACAACGCTGCCGATATTCAAAATATCATCAGCCGCGTCACAGGTGGCAATATTTCTAATATTGATGGTTTAATTCGTGCTAACGGTACTGCTAACTTATTTCTGCTCAATCCTAATGGGATTATCTTCGGGCCAAATGCTCGATTAAATATCGGTGGTTCTTTTGTTGCCAGTACAGCTAATAGCATTCAGTTTGCTGATGGTACAGCTTTAAATGCTAACCCCCAAAGAGCACCTTTACTAACAGTTAGCGTGCCGATTGGCGTGCAATTTGGTCGCAATTCTGCTGGTGGCAATTCCGGCGCGATCGCAGTGCAATCCCAAACCACCGATCGCGATGGTAATATAGTCGGACTGCAAGTAAATCCCGGTCAAACTCTAGGGCTAATTGGTCGCGAAGTCCGACTCGAAGGCGGCAATTTGACAGCACCCGGAGGCACTATTGAACTGGCAACTGGGAACTGGCAACTGGGAAATTTAGCCCCTGGTAATTCCCCATTAGGAGATATATTGCTATCCCAGCAAGCCGCTGTCAATGCTAGCGGTTTAGGCGGTGGCACAGTGCGAGTGCAGGGCAAAAATGTTGCTATTAGCGATCGCGCTAGCATAGTTGCCGATACACTGGGCAACCTCAACGGCGGCGGCATAGATATCCGATCGCAAAATCTCTCAATTCAAGGCGGCGGCTTCATCTCCTCTTCCACCTTCGGCACCGGTGCAGGCGGGAACGTCAACATCAACGCTTCCGAGTCCGTAACCATTGCAGGCAGCGCACCCTTCGGCATCCTCGTCAAACTGGTAAGTGGAACCTTTGTCTTAAGCGATCGCGTAGATGGCATATTTGCTCTCAGCGCCAGTCCGGGAAACGCAGGTAGCCTTACCATTAACAGCCCACAATTGACAATGACCAACGGAGCCTCCATCTTAACCTCAGCCCTCGGCCCCGGACTTGGAGGAAACCTCGCGATCGCAGCTTCCGAAAAAATGTCAATTACCAACGGTTCCATCATCCTTACAGGCACAGCAGGCACTGGCAACGCTGGCAACATCGAAATCAACACCCCCCAACTGATCGGTCTCAATGGCAGCATAATCGCCACCAACCCCAATGCCGCTAGCGAAGGTCGAGGCGGCAACCTCACAGTCAACGCCGACACAATAGAGCTTAGCGGACTTCCCCCTGGTGCTCCCTTGCCTGGAGGCTTATTCACCGTCTCTCTCGGCGCTGGTGATAGCGGAGACTTGACAGTTAACGCCAGAGAGTTAATCGTCGGCAACGGAGCACAGGTATCCGCTTCTTCTGCTGGCAAAGGTCGAGGCGGGAATCTCACCATCAATGTTTCTGATGTAGAACTCAACGGTTTATCCCCCGACGGGCGCTTTTTAAGCGGTTTGTTCACCTCTTCCTCCCTGCTGACAGTCGCAGGTCAACAGGGTACGGCCTCCGCTGGCAACCTCAAAGTCACCGCAGATCGTTTAAGCGTCCGCAATGGGGCACAAATCTCGGCGGCAACCGGAGGCGAAGGTCAAGCAGGAAACTTGACTTTAACCGCACGCGAATCAATAGAAGTCAGTGGTTTTGCGACATCAGTCGATCCCAGTGTAGAGTCAGTTTCCTTTGGGATTATTGGTGATGGCATCGTGCCCACTGCGATCGAATCTAATACGCGCGGTAGCGGCCAAGCAGGAGATTTGATTATTAAGACTGGGCAGTTAACGGTACGTAACGGCGCAGAAATAGGAGTTAGGGGTACGGGTACGGGACGTGCCGGAAATTTGCAAGTTGATGCCAACACCATTCGTTTGAAAAATCAAGGCACGATTTCGGCTGCAACCTCATCTGGCGGCGGTGGCGACATCTTGCTTAAGGCAGATTCAGTTCAGTTGCGCGGTAACAGCAACATTACCACCAATGCAGGCTCGGCTGACGGGGGGAACATTACCCTGGATGCGGGGACTTTGGCGGCCTTAGAAAATAGTGACATTACGGCGAACGCGATCGCAGGTTCCGGAGGCCGAGTCGTCATCAATACTCAAGGAGTCTTTGGGACGGCCTTTCGCCAAGCTCAAACCCCTGAAAGCGATATTACCGCTACCTCGGATTTGGGGGCGCAGTTTAGCGGTGTCGTAGTGATCAATACCCCCGATATCAACCCCAGTTCCGGGTTAGTGGAGTTGCCCACTGACGTTCTCAATGCGGCAAATCTGACTGTACAGGGTTGCGGTGGCGATCGCGGCAACAGTTTTGTTGTCACCGG
>NZ_CACA01000005.1:0-3766 GCF_000180455.1 Kamptonema sp. PCC 6506 | reverse complement strand
GTAAAGCCGGGATACGGACAAAATAGGACACGATGTAAAGAAATGTAACGAAACCCAAACTCCTAGCCAGATTTATTTAAGCAAGCCGAACAAGTGAAAAGCTTATCTAATCTAAAATAGAGGATAAGAATGAATACGAGCTGTCCCCAACCAAAATGTAAAGAGATGTAACAATCCCGTTATCCCCGAAATCACTCCCACTCCCATCTACTGCTCAAAGTTCCAAGACCATCCCCTCATCCAACGCCGGGGGTAAATGCTCCAAGTCCAACAGGTAATCTCCAAAGCGCTTGATGTGAGAGGTTCGGTACGGACTCAACGCCGCCACATCATTTCGCATCACCACATAACCCTCCCGCTTCAAACGACGCAAAACCTCAGTTAAATCCACCGCGTTGTGAAAAATCACCGCATTCGCAATCAAATCGTTATACTTAATAATCTTCTCCTGCTCCACTGGGTCATTATTAGCAACTACCCCTTCTCCCCCAAAGAAAAACCATTTAGAAAAACCATGATAAGCCTCCACCTTATTCGTAGCAGCCGTAATTTCTTGACGCAACTGTATATCAGAAATATACTGCAATAAAAACACCGTCCGCACCACCCGTCCCAGCTCCTGAAAAGCTTGATAAAGCCGATTCTTGCGGCTATAATTCCCCAACCTTCGCAACAGCATCACCGAAGAAACCTTCCCTGCTTGAATTGAAAGCACCACCCGTAGCAAATCTTGCCAGTGCGTCACAATCCGCTCCCAATCAATTGCATCCTTAAACAACTCCTCAATATGTTCGTAAATCGCCTCTTTTCCAGGGCGAAAAAACGTCAAATCCTGCCAATTGCGAATCCGAGGCATCAACTTAATCCCCAACAAATAAGCCAAAGCAAATACCGGCGTTGACTGTCCCTGAGTATCAGCATGAGCCGTGCTAAAAATATTTGCTTTTCTCGCTGCACCCATAGCAGCTTTTGCCATTGAGCAGAAGCAAAAGTAACATCTACATTCGACGACAGCCACTCCCCCCGTCGCTGAGAATTTAGTTGCAAAAACTCCAGAGCTTTTATTAAAGTATCATCCTGACTGGTAGAGTCTAACTTAAGGGCACTAATCAACCGAAAGAAACTACTACGATAAGTTTTATAAAATCGCCATAATAAAGGCAAATAGTTATTGCCCTTGTAGGCATTCACGGCTTCGCACTCATTCAACAATTGCTGCGCGCCCCCTCTCGCTGCGAAGACATTTTTTACTTGCGCGACTGTCTCTAATGCCGGCGGTTCATCAACAAACACTTGAAGTACATCAGTAAAGACACTCACTAATTTTTCTATTCTTTCTTGCTGCTGCTGTCGCAGTAACTCCAATTCAGCTTTAGCTTTTGTATGGATGCTCCGCATCTGTTTGAGGAACATCTCCACTAAATTATCTCTGGCTTGTACCTGAGCTGAGTAAATTAAACACAGCAGGAGAGTTAGCCGTTTCGGTTGATTAAATTCTCTAACTTCGCTGGCATCCAATGCCCTTGCTTCTGCTGCAAAGTGCTGAATTTTAGCAATTGTGATGTGCATAATATCTGGCTTAACTTCACCCAGTGATTCCAACCAAGTTAGATGAGCAAGTAAATCATTGAGGTGGTTGCGAGTAGGGCGCTTGGGCAATTGCTTGAGGTCATTGTAAGGGCTGCGCTGCTGGACGGGATAGTTGTCTAAGAGGCTGTCTAAATATTGCTTTTTTTGCTCACAGAGTCCATTGCTGGCTACAGAAAATAGTTGTTGATTAACTAAATTCCTGACTCGGAGCACTAACTTGTCTAAGGTTCTAAAGCCGGGTAGTTCATAGCGCTGTTTTATTAATTCTTCAAGGGCAACATTGATTAAGTCCGCAGGGTTGTCCATGACTTGGGCAGTTTCAGAGACCACCTGCATAATAAAATTGTGAGCGGTTTGGTTAAAAGGAATGACGTTTAGGTACTCACGGATAGCGCGGCAATGGCGGTACAGGGTTCTGGACTGCCCGTAGCCCAAAGCAATTTCCTGTGGCAAATTTAGGGTGACGCGAATGTGGTTGGAGATGCTAGGGGGGATTTCTGAGAGTTTGGGAAAATAGCCGAGTCGCTGAAAGGTTTTGAGTAAAACCATCAAGTTGTAGTAGTGAGATTCCCCTTGTGTCGTTGAAGTGCCAAAGGCAATTTCTGATGGAGTCGGTGTGTAAATGGATGCTAGTTCTTTGGGTGTGAAATAGCGTTTGAAGCGAGGGTAAGCGGTGCGTTCTATTGATGCCACTTGATTGTGTGAAGAAGTTGGTGAAAGTGATAGTAACTCGGCGGGGATTGATGGCTAATTGCCTGGGGACTTATTCTCTATAAGATGTGCCACAGTGAGGGCAAAATTTGTGTTTGAAGGAAGCGAACGTTTCACCGCAACTCCGGCATTGATGCCGCAAATGAGTGCCGCAGTTCAGGCAATATTTAGCACGGTGTAGCGTCCAAACCGGGTCAAGAGTGTACATAAAAATATGTAAGTTTTCCTGATAATAAGTGTACAGCTAGAAAATTCAAAGGATGCACAAGTTTTCAGGAAGTTGTTCAATTGACTGTTACATTAGCAAGATTGGCAAGGGAGTTTTTAGACCGTCCAGGGTTGAGTCTAAGTACGCAGCGTTCTTATGAGTCAACTTTGATGCCTCTGCTGGGTCAGTGGGGTCGATTGCCGATAGAAATTATTAGCCGACAGCTAGTATTGGACTATTTAAGAAGTTTAACTCATTTGTCAATTACTACTCACCACCGCCATCAAGCTATTATTCAGGCTTTGTTGAATTTTGGAGTTGAACAAGGCTATCTTACAGTTAACCCGATTGCTGGTTTGAAGCAGCGCAAGCTTGACCCAGAAAAGGGGGAATGTAGTACCGACGCAGTGATTCGCTATTTGAGTGCGGAACAACTGAGTATTTTATATGAACTGCTCGTGCCAGATGTCCGATTGCACGCTATTGTCCGCCTGCTTCATCGAACAGGAGCTAGGATTGGTGAGCTTCTTACCTTAGATTTAGAGGGAATTGATTTACAATTACAGAAGTTTCAGGTGATGGGAAAGGGGAAGAAGCTACGATGGTGTTTTTATAGCGAAGATGCAGCTTCTATTGTGAATAATTATATTAAATATTATCGGGATTTGGGGACACCAGCTCTGTTTACTGCACAAAATCCTTTTAATCAAAGGGTGACGAGATTGAGCTATCAGCAAGTTTATTGTTGCTGGCAAAGTTTTACAGAAAAAAGTCCTCTTTTGCAAGGAATCCGCCTCCACGATTTGCGGCATACGTTTGCTACTGAACGAGTAGGGTTAATGGCTCTTGAAGAGTTGCGAGCTTTGATGGGTCATGAGAACATCCAGACTACTCTGCGATATCAAAAAGTAACTTCTTTGCGAGCTGAGGAAGTTGCTAGAGACGCTTTAAACATATTAGTAGCTGGTCAGAAAAAAGTAAATAATACTGGTTGATAAAATATATAGTCAGGTTAAGTTTTTTAATCGCTTGTGAGCTTAAGTAGAGAGTAGTAGCACTACTCTCTAGATGGTTTGTGAGTGTGATTGGGTAACGGGCGGCGAACGCTTCCACAATCAAGGCTACATAAACGCTCTATTGTATAATTGGCAGGCTTCTTACTTTTTGTGCTTGCTTCAACAAATCTGGCTGGGAGTGGCGGTTTCGTTACATTTCTTTACATCGTGTCCTATTTTGTCCGTATCCCGGCTTTACCCC
>NZ_CACA01000006.1:0-3247 GCF_000180455.1 Kamptonema sp. PCC 6506 | reverse complement strand
ACCATCTATTCCTGGCAAACCGACAGTTCACGGGTTAAGATTTAAGGTACGAATTAGAATTACAGGACTAAATAGCCAAGAAGGAACGCTTGTCACCAGTTGGCAAATAGATGTAGGAAAAGATATACCTAGACTAATTACAAACTGGTTAGAAGTAGATAGATAATGATAGGAGGTCAAACATGAAAGCCCAACTTTACGATACCATTCAAACCTTGGTTGATATTAATGCCGATTTTGACCACCGCGATCGCATTATTCCCAAAGGTACGGAAGGATCAATTGTCGAATGTTACGAAAATCCCGAATTATATGCAGTCGATCTAGCTATTCCTAACGATAAATTTGTAGGCGGATTTGAGTATGAAAATGTCATGCTTAATCCCACACAATTTACAACATTAGTAAATTCTGTAGAGATGGGCGAATACTCCTATGCAGATGATAAGGTAGAATAGTAGAAAAAGTCAGATCGGAAATCAACTTTAACAAAAATAATAACTCAAAATGGTAAATACCTATCGTTTAAAAGCTAGGGAACTCGATCAGAGCTTTTTAGAAAGATTAAAAGCCACTTATGGAGATCAATAAATAGAAATCAGCATTTCTAACTTAACAACATTTCAGTTGTGGATGATAAGGTATAATAGAAATCAAACAAACAATAAAGAGATATTTAACCAGAATTGGTATGATATGCTATCATTAACTTGTCAACCAACTTAAACAAGATCGACTGCTAAAAATTAACAGGAGTTAACTCTCATGCAACTAGAAGACTACTTCAATTTTTTACGCCCCGACGACATTCGGGTAAAAGGGACGCGGATTGGCATTGAAACCATCCTTTATGATTTTATCCATCGCGCCCGCACTCCCGAGCAAATTCTCCAATCTTATCCCTCTTTAACTTTGGAACAAATTTATGCAACTATCACTTATTATTTACATAACAAAGAAGCGATTAGCGCCTATCTAGCTGATTGGTTAGAATGGAGTCACCAACAATGGAAAGCTCAAGAACTAAATCCCCCACCAGGAATTATTCGACTAAGAAAGCTTAAAGCTGAATTAGAATCTCAACAGAAAGCGCATGAGTCTCAAATACTTGCTTGATGAAAATTTACACCCTATTTATAAAAGACAATTAATTGAAAGCAATCCTAATTTAGTTGTCTGGAAAATAGGTGAGCCTAATTCACATCCTTTAAGCACTTTAGACCCAGAGATTTTGTGCTGGTGACAAACAATCGTAAATCAATGCCAGTTCACTTGGCTGAACATATTGAACGCGGGGGTCATGTCCCAGGAATTTTTATTTTGGGTACTAAAATTAGTATTGGTGAAAATATCAATCAACTAATTTTTATTGCCAAATCCTCTTTTGAGGATGAGTATCAAGATCAGATTATCTATTTACCCAAAATTTGATATAGCACTGAGTTGTGGTGGTTAATCATTCCAGAATCAGAAATTATTTTAGTAGTATTTTCAGGACAATGACTAGAGTTGTAACAGGATGCAACTCCGTTGCCAATTTTCAAGGGAATCGAGTTAGAATTAATACTAGAAACAATTTTTAGCTGGTTGAAGTGTAGTTAAGTTAACAACAGCGATCGCAATACCCCAGATATAAGCGCGATCGCGATCTGAAAACAAACCCCTTTTTGGAGAACTATTATGACTACAGCACAACAGATAATTAAGCGCAGTGATTTCTTCAATCGCCGAGTCATTGACCGCAAGACTGTGGAAGAGCTAGGTAAAGTCGATCAACTGTGGGTAGATCCTCAATCTCATCACACGATCGGCTTTACTTGCAAGTCTGGATTTTTGGGCAATAAGAAACGCTGGTTTGCTTGGTCGCAGGTAGAGACAGTGGGTGACAATATTCTGGTAAATCTTAATCCAGAAGTGCCAGAACTAAAACAACCTGAGTCGGCGATGTCTATGATTGGCAACGAGGTATTGACGGATGGGGGCAATAAGGTAGGTGAGCTGATTGATTACCTCTTCGATGTTAAGACAGGTAATGTGGTTAATTATTTGTTTAAATCTAGCGGGTGGCGAGGTGTTTTGGATGGGATTTATCTGCTTCAACCAGCAGTTATTTCGAGTATCGGGTCTAAGCGAGTGATGGTTCCGGAGGCTGCGATCGCAGAACCTCACCATTATACAGACGGACTGAATCAAAAAGTAGGTCAAGCCAGAGATGTGTTGAAAAAAGACCTCGACGATACCATCAAGCACGTAGAAGAGGCAAAAGGGGTGGCTCAAAGTTTAGCAGAAAAACTTCAAGAAAAAGCTAAAGTTGTCAAGGAAGCAGCTCAAGATCGGGCTCAAGTTGTTAGAGAAAAAGCTCAATCTGTCAGAGAAATGGCTCAAGACCAAGCTCAAGTTATCAAGGAAAAAGCTCAATCTGTCAGAGAAATAACTTCTGAGAAAATTGATGAGATCAGAGGTCATCGGGAAGAAATTGCAGAGCAGATTGCTACTGATGCTATTGAGGAGGCGATCGCACCTCAACTACCAAAAGATCCAGAGTAGAACTTAATCTCAAGTTCAGATTGATAACGGGGCAAAACGCCCCGTCAAAAGATATCAAATCAAGCATTAAAATGACCTACACCGGCCAAAAACTTCTAACATTTGAAACATTCTTAGCGCAATATAGCGACAACTCCCGTTATGAACTGGCTGACGGGGAATTAATTGAAATGGAACCTACAGGCCCCCACGAAACTGTTAGTGGCAAACTAGCAACTCAAATTGGCATCGCCATTACTACAGAAAAACTCCCTTGGTTTATTCCTCGTACTTGTTTAATCCGTCCCTTTGCAGATGCCGCTACTGCCCGCCGTCCTGATATTGTCGTGTTAGATGAAACCGTTCTTATCAACGAACCTTTATGGGAAAGAGAACCTGTAATTACACTGGGAAGGTCAATCAAATTGGTGGTAGAAGTTGTTAGCACGAATTGGGAAACAGATTATGCTCGAAAAGTTGAAGAATATGCCTTTCTAGGGATTCCTGAATATTGGATCGTGGATTATCGTGGGTTGGGGGGCGTGGCTTTTATTGGTAAACCGAAACAACCTACTGTTACGGTTTGTCAACTGATTGATGAAGATTACGCTCAGCAACAATTTCGCCTCGATCAAACAATTATTTCTCCTCTGCTAAAGAACTTGCAAATCCGCCTTGATGATATCCTGCCCCGTTAAAGAAAGAGGGGGAGCGGGGGAGC
>NZ_CACA01000007.1:0-1969 GCF_000180455.1 Kamptonema sp. PCC 6506 | reverse complement strand
ATTAAGGGTCTTGGCAACTTTTGGTGATCCGAACCAATGGCGTATGGCGATCGCATCAAACTCATATTATCCCGGCTGAGGTTGCCCTGCTTGCGAACGAAGTCCATCCAAGTCATTTCAAGAGTAGCGATCGCAATACTCCTTGCCTGTGCGCCTTACCTCCGTAATCTTTGTGACCCATGTAGATATGTCAGAGTAGCGATCGCCAACTGCAAGCGATCGTCAATACCACCCAGTCACTCATGTAATATTGAAATGTACTCACCAAATAATTCTTCAACCCTCTTATAATTGAGTGTTATTAAGCACTCTAAATGAACATTACATTTGCAGAAATTATTCCCAGTTTACTACCCAGCCCCGAAATCTTACAATTAAATAGCTGGGAGTTGGACAAAACAGCAACTCAGATCGCAGTCAATGTCACTTCTGTCCAAAATCCAGTCAGATGTCCGGTTTGTTTAGCAGTAAGTCATCGCATTCACAGCCAATACAGACGAAAATTAAGTGATTTATCTTGGGCGAATTTCCGAGTCACTTTACAGTTAAATGTCCGAAAGTTTTTCTGTATCAATCCCCGATGTCAGCGCCGCATATTTGCGGAAAGAATTACAGATATAGCAGCAACCTGGGCAAGAAAAACGCAACGATTAACTCAAAATTTAACAGCTATTGGTTTATCATTAGCTGGGAATGCCGGAGTTAGATTAAGCCAATATTTGGGCTTCAAAGTAAGTCGCAATACTCTATTAAACTTAGTGCGTAGAATTCCCCTAGCACCAATTCAAACCCCTCTAATTCTGGGAGTTGATGACTTTGCTTTTCGTAAACGCCACACCTATGGCTCTATATTAGTTGACCTTGAACTTGAAAAAAGTCAACCCATAGCCATTCTCAAAGATCGTGAAGCCGAAACCCTAGCCGCTTGGTTAAAAGAACATCCCGGTGTAGAAATAGTCTCACGCGATCGCTCCCGAACTTATGAAAAAGGTGTTCTGCAAGGAGCCCCCAATGCCATTCAAGTTGCTGACCGTTTTCATATTTTACAAAACCTCGCAGAAGCGCTCGCGCAAGTATTTGGCAGCCAACTAAAAACCCTTAAAGAGGTGGAAAAACTACACACTGGTTTCCCAGCTAGCGATGCTAATCAAACTGAAATCGTCCCTTTACCTCCGGCATCAAATCAGACCAAAAAAGAAGTATCAAAAGCGATTCAACGTCGAGAAAGAAGAGTTATTATTCATCAACAAGTGTGGGAGTTACGCCGTCAAGGTTTATCAGGAAAAGCAATTGCCAAAAAATTAGGTATTGGTTGCACTACCGTGTTCCGGTACTTACGGCATTCAACATTTCAAGAACGCAACGGTCGTAGTGACCGAGGACGTAGCAAGTTAGATCCCTATAAAGATTATCTCCTTGAACAATGGAATCAAAAGTGTTATGATACAAAAAAACTATTTGAAGACATTCAAAAACAAGGTTATTCAGGTAGTTATGATACCGTTGCTCGTTACACTCGTCGTCTGCGTGAAGCGACAGGAGTTCAGCTTAGAGAACGTATTATCCATAAACGTTTACCTCAAGTTGTTGAACCTTTAAGATGTGCTTTAACCCCTCGGAAAGTAGCGGGGTTAGTGATGCAAAAATTCACACAGCTAGATGCCAGCGACCAACAACTTATTATCTTATTAAAAAGCCACTCAGAGTTAGGTGAAGTTATTGAAATCGCACAAGATTTTACAACTCTTGTGCGTCAACGCAACCCGAAACAACTGGATGGCTGGTTAGAGCGTGCTATTAATAGCAATATTTCTCCCATTCAACGTTTTGCAGTGCGGTTACGTGAGGATTATGATTCTGTTAAGGCGGGTGTGACTTTATCTGTAAGTAATGGCCCGGTTGAAGGACATATTAATCGATTAAAAATGCTGAAGCGACAAATGTATGGTCGTGCTAGTATTGATTTATT
>NZ_CACA01000008.1:0-1068 GCF_000180455.1 Kamptonema sp. PCC 6506 | reverse complement strand
CCTGCTTGCCGTAGAGCATCCGCCACAGACCTTTTACCCAAAGCACGATCAATAAAAAAGACAGGAGTCTCTGATTTAGTCACGCTGCCACAGAAAGCGCCATTTCACAGCGAATCGCTTCCTCAATCTGGAGGTGCGAACATCTATAATCAAGAGCCAGAGTGTCAATCGAATCTCCTGCCTTATATCGCTCTCCTAAGATAGCTGTAGGAATGCCAATACCAACTTAAACTGGACGACCAAACGCGATTAAAGGGTCAATTGCTAACACTTTCGGAGCCTCTACCGCATTCAAACGAGTAATCGGAAATAGGCGGGCTGCAATGCCTTTTTCGTCCCACTCAACCCGCCTTAAAAGATGCTGCAACGCTGCCCGCATCACCAATTGTCCGTCCCTAGAAACCGCGATTAAACTGCCTAGATATTCTACAAACAGATCCACGCCATCCGTTTGAAACCGAAGTTGTGCTAAGGGATGAGGAACACCAAACTCACTTGCCAGGTAATCGAGGGTGAGCCGAATTTTATCCAAGCGAATTTTATGCTCTTGACGAATCACTCTCAAAACGTGGGCCTCAACTAAATTCGTAAATGAGAGTTGAGGAAATTGAGGATTTGGGCGCTCAATTAATGGCTGAAAATATCGCTTACACTCTGTGGTTGGGTAATAACGCCCATGTAACCAAGACCGCAGCGTTGGGAGTGGAATCGTTAGATAACGGGCGGCATCTGCTATTGAGTAGGCAGGTAGATTGCGAGAATCTAACCCGTTCGGCACAAACACCATATCAGCCCAGGTTCACGAATGTCGGTATGGGCTTATTTTATCATGGAGTGCGATCGTGCCTCTGGTAAGGGGAGGAGAAGGGAAGAATTTTCTGTTCTTGAACCCTAGTCTCTAGTCCCCAGTTCCTATTCCCCCTCCCCTTTCTTTCCCCCTCTCCCTTCCTTTTCAAAAGCTGCTGGTTGTAAATTACTGGGTGATACTTTGATAGCATGGTAGCTTAAAATGCCAATTATCAGAGCAGCATTTGTCGATAAAAGCCTCTAAGAGTAAGGAATAGAGTG
>NZ_CACA01000009.1:0-34958 GCF_000180455.1 Kamptonema sp. PCC 6506 | reverse complement strand
CAATTACCAGTTAACAAAAAAAAAGTGGCTGTCTCTGGAACCAGGACAGCTACTTGATAGAACGCATATTAAAATCTGTGCGAGTGCCAGCTTAATATTAGGCTTCGGTAGATTTATGGGGAAGTTGTAAATTATCTGGGTCAACATAGTGGCATACGGCATTATCAAGACAAATCAAAGCCCATCCAGACTTATCAATACTCATTAGCTTATAGGAAGCTGGTTGGACAAAAAAACCTTTGTGATTGCGGGTTGCGGGTCTCACATTAACGTTGCTGTCATTACTCATAATCACACAACTCCTGGTATTATCTAAGGTGGTCTAAAAACTGGCGACAATGATTGTTAATCACCGAAGTTTTCAAATCCTAACATCAGTTTTATGAATTTTCTATAAAGTTATTTAATGAATTATTACAATTTCTCAACAAAGAGGAAGATTTAAAGTCTTCATCCTCCCTGAGAAATAGATTTAGTTCTTTAGACCTCTAGCAGCCATTGCTTCACGCGGATTAAACTCTTCCAATCGGGTTTTTTAGTTAATCCTTCTTCAAGATTTTTCTTAACTTCCTCTAGCCATTCTGAGGAAGCCATAACCATCTGCTGCGCCATTTCTATATGAGGACGCACTCCTTTTTCGCCGAGTTCCAGCATCGCCAAGGCCATGTTAATGCGAGACTGGGGATCGTGAGGATTGAGTTTGACTGCGGTTTTTGCTGCTTTCAGGGCTGGGGCGGGCTTGTTGTCTAAAAGGTATAGCCAAGCAAGGCTAGTCCAGGCGTTGCCATTTTTGGGAGCGCGATCGCATACTTCCTTAAATACTGGAATCAATGTCGAAGCAGTTTCGCCAGCTTGGTAGCGCTCTAATCCTTCTTGAAAAAGTTCTTCAGGTGTTTTGGTCATTGTTTAGGAAGGGGAAGGGGAAGGGGAAGGGGAAGGGGGAGGGGAAGGGGGAGGGGAGGGAAGGGGGAGGGGAAGGGAAGGGGAAGGGAAAGAAAAGTTTTGAGTTTTGAGTTAAAGAATTATTACTTAAAACTTATAACTCATAACTCATAACTGTTGAACTCCAGTCGTCAGTTCTGATTTTAGGCAGAAAAAGACTTGCCACAACCGCAGGTTTGACTAGCATTGGGGTTAGTAAACTGGAAACCGCCGCCGATCATAGCATCACTGAAGTCTAGTACCAAACCGTAGAGATAAAGAAGGCTTTTGCGATCGCAAACTACCTGAAAACCGTTATAGTCAAATACTTCATCGTGTTCTCCAACGGTGCTGGGGTCGGTGAAATCCATCATGTAAGACATTCCAGAGCAACCGCCTTGGCGTACACCTACCCGCAAACAGAGGTCTTTACCCTGTTTGTCCCTTAAAGAGAGAACTTGGCGGATGGCGGATTCAGTCATCTGAATGCCCTTTGTTTCAGAAATGGCTTGTGTCATCGGCTTTCCGAACTCCTGATACTGTGTATCTGAATAATTCTTTAATTTTATCCTTAATATTATTTTACAGGAATCAGCCCCCTTGTCCCTCCTGGATCTCCGTACTTAAAGCCCGATGCCCTCTCGAACCATAAGGTTCTATGATTGAGAAGCGGTAATAAACCTCAATACACCGCATCAATGCTTCACCCTTTCGGGCTTACTCTATGGCAGCTCTCAATCGAACTACTCTCCGTCGGCTACAAAACTTACAGCAAATTCCCAGCGTGTGGGAAGGCGATCGCCGCCCCTTGTCTCCTGATGCGATGTCGGAGGAGGACATGGAAGGCCCTGGCGACTGCATTCTTTGGGTAGACGGTTCGGAAGGAGTAGTACGAGCAATGGACGTGGTAGCCCCTGAAACTGGGCCGGAAGCTGTTGTACGCTCCTTGCTACGGGCGATGGAACATCCTCAAAGTCCGGCTCCAGTTGCTCGTCCCCAAAAAATAGTAGTTAAAGACAGACAAATTCAGTTTTTCCTGCGCGGCGTGCTTCAGGATTTAGATATTGCGATCGATTACGTACCGGATTTGCCTTTAATTGACGAAATATTCCGGGGTATGCAAGAAGTTGCTCTCAATCAGCCACCTCAATTACCGCCTCAATACGCGGAATCTTTGCGGGAAAAAGCCGGGAATATTTGGCAGGATGCGCCTTGGGATAGCTTGGCCGAACATCAAATTGTTTCGATTGAGTTGAATCAGTGGGATGTTGCTACTATTTACGTCTCCGTACTGGGTAGGGGAGGTATGGATTATGGGGTGTTACTATATCGTTCTCTAGATTCCCTAAAACAGTTTCGGCAACGGGTAGTAAATGAAGAATCTTTTGAAAATTTAGAACAGGCTTTTTTAGGTCAAGATTGCTTATTTGTCACGTTTGAAAGTAGCAATGAAAGTGATGACGATGACGATGATGTTGATTTAGCTAGCTTGCCAGCCTCGGAAATTGAGCCTAATTTTGGCAATCTCCATCCTTTAGAAGGATTACGTTCGATTCTTTATGAAGAAGAGGCACTAACTGTTTTAGTTGCATTAGAAGCTTTTCACCGCTTTTTACGGGCATCGCACCGGAAGCTTGCCGACGGTCAATTCCCTAGCATTTCGACGCGCTACCGCATCCCGGTTCCTCAATCAGATGGGGAAAATAAGTTGATGCCAGTGAAGGTTTCGACTATGCCGGAGGTGGCTGAAGAACTTTGGGATATGGTTGCTGATGATGACGATGACGATGATGATGATGACATCGAAATGCCGCTGCTCCGGGATGATTTAGTGCCGCCAAATTCTTTACTTAGCATCGGTGTATTGCCTTGGGAAACGGTCAATTTCCTGCGAGAAAAGGGTCTGTTTCATCAACCTGCGGATACTGATATTGAAGCAGTAGGAGATGGTTTGCCTGTGGTTTTGATCCAAACTTCAGCGCCGAAGGCAAAGACAATGATTAATGATTTGCAAGAAGCGGGAGGGATTAAGGCTTTTTGTTTTAATCCGGGGGAAGATATGTTTGCCGATGAGCATTATGATTTAGGGATTTTACAGGCTCATAGTGGTGATTTATACTTGTTTGGTGAATTTGTAGCAGACGATCCGGTGCATGAGGAAGCTAGGAAAAAGTGGGATCGCCGCTGTCAAGTTACTAAGGGTTGGTGCGGTTTGATTATTTCCAAGGGAATCACGGGTGCGTCGCGCGGCCAGCCTCAGTATAAGGATATGATGGCTTTGTTTGAGGTGCGATCTGTTCCTCCGAAAGAGTTGGGAATTGGGCCGTTGCAATTGATGCCAATGTTTTGAGGAAGGCAGAAAGGGAAAGGCAGAAGGAGGATTTTGCGCTCTAATCTAGTAAAGGAGGAAGGGAGGAAGAAGTAACAGAAAATAGGTGAGTAAAGATCGTCCTTGTTTGTAAATATCGATCGCAAATTGGATTGCTATGTCAAATTATTCCCAAAAGCGACAAGTATCTGTCACCATTGATGCGGACATTATAGATAAAATCGACAGCTTGACTGACGATCGCGAGGGTGCGATCGCGCAAGCACTTCGCCTCTGGTACGCTAAGCAAATTGAAGACCAGTTGCGAAAGTTTTACCAAAACCGTACCCAAGCAGATATTGAGGATGAACAAGAGTGGTTTGACTTTGTGGAAGACCAGATAGAAGAAACGTGGAGTGCGGATGGAATCTAACTTAATAACGAGAGGTTATCCCCGACAAGGTGAAATTTTTCTTTGTAGAGCATTGCGTCAGTTAGGCGATACCAAAAAGCGACCTGTGGTTGTGGTTTCTCTCGATCTCCGCAACGAATTGAGTGATTCTGTTATTGTCGTTCCTTTCACAAGTAACCTTACAGGCATAAATAATCCTACTCGCATTTTAATTGCGGCAGGTGAGGGAGGTTTGCAAGCAGATTCACTCGCCGTATGCGAAAATGTCTCTGCTTTACGCCAAATATTTCTGGAACAAGGCCCCTACGGTCAAATTAGTAGGGAGTCTCTAGAAAGAATCCAAATAGGGATACAACTGGCGATCGCAGTTTACTAATTTTTCAGGCTGATGGGGTTCTAATCTTTGTTACAATCTGTAATGGCATAAGGAAGAGGTAAAATGCGGGTTGCGATCGCCCTCGTAAATGTATCTTTGGATAAAGCGATCGCCTTTGTTTGTCTCACTGCTGGTTAGAGTTTTTTGTAAGACAGGGAAAGACAATCATGACAAAAGTTAAAAACATTGTATTGGTTCATGGTTTTTGGATAGATGGGTCTAGTTATAGTGAAGTTATTTCAACGTTGTTGGCAGAAGGCTACGAAGTTGTCGCCGTGCAAAACCCGCTGACATCATTAGCCGATGATGTTGCTGCAACCAAACGCGCTTTGAATCGCATCGAAGGTCAATGTATTCTAGTTGGTCAGTCATGGGGCGGTATGGTTATTACCGAAGTTGGCAACGATGAACGAGTCTCTGGCTTAGTCTATATTGCTGCACTTGCTCCTGATGCTGGAGAATCGATGATAGATTTGATGAGTAAGTACGAATCTGCATCGCCATCGGAGCATTTTCAAGAACAAGAAGGCTTTATTTGGATTTCAAAAGCAGGGGTACAAACAATTTTGGCGGGTGACATTCCGGCAGAAAAATCAGCGTTGATGTATGCTACTCAAATTCCGCCATCTACATCATTGTTGGAAGCAAAAATAGATTCGCCAGCGTGGAAAGATAAGCCTAGCTGGTATATTGTTGCGAACAATGACAAAGCTGTTTTGCCTGAACTACAACATGATTTGGCTAAGCGAATTAATGCCAAAACAATTGTTTTAGAATCAAGTCACGTTCCGATGATTTCTTGTGCTAAAGAAGTTGTGGACGTTATAAGAGAGGCAGCGATGAATAGCTAACGGCAGACAGACTGGGATGTTTTCAGGTTCCAAATCTCTGCGTATCTACCTATTTTATGGTATTATTCAGGAGAGAAGAAGCCTTGTTACCCACGATGTTTGAAATCGACTTCACCTTAACAGCCGCGAACCATATCCGCACTTACAGGAAATTTGAGCAACAAATCATTCTTGATGCGGTTGAAGAGCAGTTGATTTACGAACCAATTATTGAAACACGCAACCGAAAACGGCTTGGAGAGAATGATTTATCCGATTGGGAATTGAGAGTTGAGAAGTATCGAGTATTTTATGATGTAGTCATAGAGGGTGATAGTGGTGTTGTTCATATCAAAGCAGTAGGTCACAAAGAACACAATATCTTATACATCGGTGGTAAAGAGGTTCAGCTATGAGAATTATTGAGTTAGAAAGTGGTGAATTTACTCTTGATGAGGTTATGATTTTGGCAAAGAGTGAAGCGATAGTGTTACGAAAGCCTGATGGCGGGATGTTTGCGCTTGCGCCGATAGATGATTTTGACGTTGAAGTGGAGTTGCTCAAGAAAAATACTGAGTTCATGTCGTTCCTAAAAGAGCTATCTAAAGAAAAAGCAACGATATCTCTGAAATCTTTACGAGCAGAATTAGGGCTGTGAGTGTAGTTTTTAGTTTTTGTATAATAGGCTAGAATAGAAGAGTTTAAACGGAAATACAGGAGTAGATCCTATGGCAGTCCGGTTGTGATTCTGATGGAAAAACTTACACTCACGATGCGATCCGCTTAGGGTGTGCTACTAATTTCTACAATCAATTCTCCTGCTCGTAATCTTTCCAATGCTTCGGGTAGCAAACAGCAGACAGGCTTGGATGTCTTCAGATTCCAAATCGGGGAAGTCTTCTAAAATTTCAGTGATACTAACATTTTCTGCCAGCATTTCTAAAATATCGCTTACCCGAATTCTCATGCCTCGAATGCAAGGGCAACCACCGCACTGACCGGGTGTTTGGGTAATACGAGTTAATAAGTTATTCATTCAGTGCCTCAACTCGTCTGACGACAGGTAAGATTCTCCTATCATACAAGAGTGGCGCTGGTTGCCATCGTCCCCGTAAAGTATCTGTTGAGTAACCACCAACAAAGCTATACTGGTAGGTAATTTTAATCACCCTGCATTTGCCACATGGTTCAAGGTCAGCTTGCTAAAAAAATTTTGATTTTATCCGCTAATCCAATAGGAACTGATCGGCTTCGTCTCGATCAAGAAGTACGTGAGATCAGAGAAGCTTTACAAAAGGCTAGGAATAGGGACAACTTTGAGCTTTTGATTGAGACAGCAGTTCGCACAAAAGACATTCAGCAAATAATGCTGTATAACAGACCGCAAATTGTTCATTTTTCTGGGCATGGTGCTGGAAATCAGGGTCTAATATTTGAGGATATTGCTGGAAGAGCAAAACCAATTACAACAGAAGCACTTGCAACATTGTTTGGGTTGTGTGCAAATTACGTTGAGTGTGTGGTACTCAATGCTTGCTACTCAGTTGTTCAAGCAAAAGGCATTGCTAACCACATTGGTTACGTAGTTGCTATGAGGCAGGAAGTTGGTGACGAAGCGGCCATTGAATACTCTCGTGGTTTTTATTCTGCTATAGCTTCTGGCGAACCATACGATATGGCTCACGAGTATGGTCGCAGTGCTATCCAAATAGAAGATCTCGGTGAAGAAATGACCCCAATAATTAAAAAAAAGATATGGATTAATTGCTAAAACTAGAGCGGAACTCTGTGGTGAAATTTCAAAATATCCGCTTGCCATAGTCAAGCTTTTCAATAGGCTGCCTGAACCAGTTCAGAAAGTTGTAGTTGTAACCCTCATTACTATCAAAGCAATCAGAGAGATCCTAAAAACTTGTGTCGTTGTTTTCCTACTTTGGGCTTGTGGTTACATCACGCTAAAGCAGTTGTTACTTTTCTATCTCATTCTAATAGCGGGAATTATACTGTCCGCTGTAGCACCTGCCATCTCATCTATTTACTCCGTTCCATCTGAGTGGATAGGCTTGAAACCTGCAATGATTCTCTTTACTAAATTTACACAAGAAAATCTAGAGGATATAAATTCTTTAGAAGAAAATGAATTGGAGAAAGCGGTACAAACATATAAGGAGGCAGCAAGTATCATATCAAAGCATTTGTCTGATTCTCCAGACTTATTGAGGAAATATCCTGAATTTAGTGAAGCATATCGAGAACTCAATCTCGGCATTAGAAAAGCTCAAAGGCAGAATGATATAAAAAGAAGTGAACGAAAAGTATGGGAGGAAGAACAGAGACAACAAAGGTTTCATGAGGAAGAACGAAAAAGACGAGAAGAAGAAAGCTATCAACAATATGTTAAACAAGAGCGAAGAAAACGAGGATTGAGGTATGGTGTACCTCCCAGAGATAGCTACAGTTGTCCGGCACAATTTCCTATTCGGGCTACTGCCGAGATCGATGAATTAGATGCACGCGGCATCTACTATTACACACATGAAAGAGCAGGTGTGAAGGTATACTGGTGTTTTGCTAGCCCTGAAGAAGCAATGGCTGAGAATTTTCGCCGCCCATATAAAACACCACCTGAAAAGCAACCCAGGTAAAAATTAATTAAATACTGGACACAGAGAGCTAACAATATGCACCGCTACAATCCTTGTTATAATCTGTAATGGCATAGAAAAGGAAGAGGTAAGATGCGGGTTGCGATCGCGGGTGCTGGACTAGCTGGCATGACTTGTGCCATTGATTTAGTCGATGCCGGACATGAAGTAGAAATTTTTGAATCCCGACCTTTCGTAGGCGGTAAAGTGGGGAGTTGGGTCGATCCTGACGGGAATCACGTAGAAATGGGTTTGCACGTCTTTTTTGGCTGCTATTATAACTTATTTGAAGTGATGAAAAAAGTAGGGGCTTTTGATAATTTGCTCCTCAAAGAACACACTCATACTTTTATTAATAGAGGCGGCGAGACGGGAGTTCTGGATTTTCGGTTTATTGCTGGCGCTCCCTTTAATGGTTTAAAGGCTTTCTTTACCACATCTCAGTTATCTGTACAAGATAAAATTCAAAATTCGATTGCTCTGGCTACGAGTCCAATTGTGCGGGGTTTGGTAGACTTTGATGGGGCAATGAGAACTATTCGCAAGCTAGATAATATTAGTTTTGCCGACTGGTTTAGAGGTCAAGGTGGTAATAATGGCAGTCTTAAACGGATGTGGAATCCGATCGCCTACGCACTGGGTTTTATCGATACTGAAAATATTTCTGCCCGGTGTATGTTGACAATTTTTCAGTTTTTTGCTTGTCGAACTCAAGCCTCGGTGATGCGAATGTTGCAGGGTTCTCCGAATGAATATTTGCATAAACCGATTGTTAAATATTTGGAAGATCGGGGTGTTAAAATCTATACGCGGCGGCGAGTGCGGGAAATTTTGTTTGCAGAAGATGGCGGCGAAACTCGCGTGACGGGGTTAGCGATCGCGAAAGGAGAAACAGAAGAAACTATTACCGCAGATGCTTACCTTTTCGCTGGCGATGTCCCCGGAGTGCAGAAAATTTTGCCTCATGATTGGCGCAAATGGTCGGAATTTGACAATATTTATAAATTGGATGCAGTACCAGTAGCAACGGTACAATTGCGGTTTGATGGGTGGGTGACAGAGTTAGACGATCCTGAGAAGCGCAAGCAGTTAAGTCATGCTGTAGGAATAGATAATTTGCTTTATTCAGCAGATGCCGATTTTTCCTGTTTTGCTGACTTGGCATTAGCCAGTCCGGCCGATTACTATAAGAAAGGAGAAGGTTCTCTGTTACAGTTGGTGTTAACTCCGGGCGATCCATTTATTAAGGAGAATAATGAAGCGATCGCGCAGCACGTCCTTAAGCAAGTTTTAGATTTATTCCCATCAGCACGGGAATTAAATATGACTTGGTATAGTGTAGTTAAGCTAGCTCAATCTTTGTATCGCGAAGCACCGGGAATGGATGCTTTTCGTCCCGCTCAAAAAACTCCCATAGCTAATTTTTTCTTAGCAGGAAGTTACACTCAACAAGACTACATTGATAGTATGGAAGGAGCAACTATTTCAGGCCGTCAGGCAGCTAAGGCGATTTTAGAAATGGGTAATGGGTAATGGGTAATGGCTAATGGCTAATGGCTAATTGCTAATCGCTAATTGCTAATCGCTAATTTCTAATTTCTAATTAGTAAAGTGGGCGCTGCCGCAATCATAATATTACGATTAGGACAGAGATTATGGCAGCGCCCCCCCTACAATATTCAGTGAATTGTAGGATAGGTGGAGCGCCAGCGCAATCTATCACCCAAGTTTTAAGTTTTGAACACAGTTAGCAATTACCAGTTAACAGTTAACAATTACCAGTTAACAGTTAACAGTTAACAAATAACAATTAACAATTAACAATTAAAAAAATGTCAGATTGGTTAGAACATAGCGTACAAGTAGAAGTTGCCATCCCGATAGAAATGGCGTGGAGTCTTTGGTCTGACTTAGAACAAATGCCACGCTGGATGAAGTGGATTGAATCAGTGCATATTCTCGAAGAAGATCCAGAGTTGTCCCGGTGGAAACTAGCGACAGGAAACTTAGAATTTAGCTGGCTTTCCCGCATTTTGAAATTAGTTCCCTGCCAGATTATTCAGTGGGAATCCGTCGATGGGTTGCCTAATCGCGGTGCAGTTAGATTTTACGATCGCAAAGGTAGCAGCATTGTGAGGCTAACAGTAGCTTATGCGATTCCTGGCATTCTCGGCAAATTAATGGATAATTTATTTTTGGGCCGCGTGGTGGAATCGACAATTCAGGCTGATTTGGAAAGGTTTAAAGAGTATGCTCTGAAAATCCAAGCAGAGTCATAGAATCATCAGGAAAGTGTCAATATATACTTATGCCGATTCTTGCTTCCGGTTATGAGTTATTGTCTGAACCCCTCCTGCCAGAACCCCCAAAATCCCGACGCTACAAGGTTTTGCCTAACTTGTGGCGCAAAACTGTTGCTAAAAGAACGGTATCGCGCCATCAAACCCATTGGCAGAGGGGGTTTTGGTAGAACTTTCCTGGCAATTGATGAAGATAAACCGTCTAAACCTCGCTGCGTTATCAAGCAGTTTTTTCCGCAGTCACTAGGTACTAATAATGCTGAGAAAGCAGCAGAATTATTTAACCGAGAAGCGGCGAGACTGGATGAACTGGGAAAACACCCGCAAATTCCCGATCTGCTGGCCCATCTCGAACAGGATGGCCACCAGTATTTAGTTCAGGAGTTTGTTGGGGGTGAAAATTTAGCAGAAGAATTAGCGATCGCAGGTGCTTTTAGTGAAGCTAAGATTCGGAGTTTGTTGAAAGATTTACTACCTGTTTTGCAGTTTGTTCACGATCGCCAAGTGATTCATCGCGATATTAAACCAGCCAATATTATTAGAAAACCTCCGCAACCTCCTGATACTTCTTTGTTTTTAAGTTACCCAGTTGGAAATCTGGCTTTAGTTGATTTTGGTGCAGCGAAAGTAGTAACTCAAGGTGGAGGAACCGGAACTATTATCGGCAGTCCCGAATATGTTGCACCTGAACAAGTTAGAGGGCAGGCAGTTTTTGCCAGCGATTTATATAGTTTAGGTGCTACTTGCATTCATTTGCTTACGGAACTTTCTCCTTTTGATTTGTTCGATATCAACGAGGATAAATGGGTATGGCGAGATTATTTGAATAAAAATTCGGTGAGTACTAAGCTGGGAAATATTTTAGATAAATTGTTAGAAACTAGCTTGAGTCGCCGCTATAGATCGGCAACGGAGGTGCTGGATGATTTAGATTTTCAGCAACCAGTTGTAGTACCAACAATTGCATCTAGACCTGTTCCTAAGTTAACAATGCCAGGGCCTACGATCGCACCTCCACCTGTTAGGAAAAAGTTATCAGTGCCGCTGCGATCGCCAACTTGGGAAATTATTTATACGATGACGGGACATTTAGATTCAGTCACATCTGTGGCATTTAGTCCTGACAATCAAACTTTAGCTAGCGGTAGTGGAGACAATACTATTGAGATTTGGAAACTGGATACAGGGAATCGATGGTATACACTTAGAGGTCATTCTGATTGGGTGAATTGTGTTGCTTTTAATCCTAATGGTCAGAGTTTAGTTAGTGGCAGTCGCGACAAGACTATTCAGATGTGGGATTTGAAAAAAGGCAAATGGTGGTATAGTTTGGTGGGACATTCAGACCGGGTTTATACAGTTGCTTTTAGTGCTGATGGTCAGAGTTTAGTTAGTAGCAGTCGTGACAAAACTATCCGATTGTGGAATTTGCAGAAAGGCAAGTGTACGCAAACTATTACGGGTCATTCTGAGGGGGTTTTTGCAGTAGCTTTTAGTCCTAATAGTCAGCTTTTAGCTAGTGGCAGTCGGGACAAAACTGTGCAACTTTGGGATATTGCTACTGGCAGATCGATTTGTACTTTGTCTGGTCATACAAACTGGATAATTGCAGTAGCTTTTAGTCCCGATGGGAAAATTTTAGCTAGCGGTAGCCGAGATGGTACGATCAAGCTATGGCGGGTAAATGGAGATGGTAAAGGGGAATTGCTACACGCGATCGCAGATAATTCCGAAAGTGTTTTCTCTGTTGCCTTTAGCGGGGATGGAAAGATTTTAGCTAGCAGTGGTCGGGAAGGTCAAATTTCTTTGTGGGACGTAGATACAGGCGTTTTGCTGGAAATTCTCAGCGGTCATTCTGGGGATGTTTTGTCTCTTGCTTTTAGCGGGGATGGGAAGAGTTTAGCGAGTGGGGGAAGCGATCGATCTATTAAAATTTGGCGGGAAAGATCGTAAGTTCTGTAAGCTTAATTTCCGTGTAACTCAAAATTGGGTCTAGACTGTAGATTGGGTAACAGCTTAACTTAACAATCAGTTTATGTCCGCTGAATTGCTGCACCAATTGACAATACTACGCGATCGCGTCGCTGAGTTAGAAACACAGTTAGCAACAAGCCAAAAGGCAGAGTCAGCCTTACGGCAATCAAATGCAGAATTAGAAAAGGCAGTTGAGGAGCGTACAGATCGATTGCAACAGAGTGTGACTCAGTTGCAACAAGAAATACTCGATCGGCAATTAGCAGAAGAAAACCTAAAAAAACAAGAACGCCAGATTAAATCCCTGCTTAACAATATACCCCATATTGCTTGGCTCAAAGACCCAGAAAGCAGATATATTGCAGTTAACGAACCCTTTGCCAGAGCTTGCGGTCGGACTCCAGAAGATATAGTAGGCAAAACTGACTTCGAGCTCTGGCCAGCAGAATTAGCGGCAAAATATCGTGAAGACGATTTTCAAGTCATTGTTTCAGGACAACAAAAAGTAGTTGAAGAAGTAGTTGTCGATACATTAGGAAATAATTTATGGGTCGAAACAATAAAAACTCCGATTTATAGCGAAGGTAAAATCATTGGCACAACTGGTTTCGGTCAAGACATCACAGTTCGTAAGCAAAGAGAAATAGCCTTGCGGCAAGTTAACGAAGAACTAGAAGCAGAAATAGAAAAACGCACAGCCGCATTAGAGCAAAGTGAATCTCGACTGCTAACTTTACTATCATCTGCACCCTTGATTTTATTTGCGATCGATACTCAAGGTCGCTTCACCTTTTCTGAAGGTAAAGGATTGGAAGCTATAGGATTGCAACCAGGCGAAGTCGTGGGTCAATTTGTTAGCGAACTTTACCCAGATATACCAGATACTATTGATAGCATAAATCGCGCTCTAGCCGGGGAAAAAGTCAAGGGTGTGATTACTGAATTAGCCGATGCAGTATACGAAAGTCAACTATCTCCGGTTCGCAACGCCACTGGCGAAGTAATTGGAATGGTGGGGGTTTCTACAGAAATTAGTGATGTCTACGACGAGCTGCGCTTACGCAAACAAGTAGAGCAACAACTTCAGCAACAAGCGCAATTTTTACAGGGAATTTGGGATGGCGTAGATTACGGTATTTTTGTCTTAGATGTGTTGGATGGTGGGGCGGATTTTCGCTACGTTCGCTTCAATCCCGCAATGGAAAGAATCACCAGATTACCGATAGAATTCCTACTAGGAAAAACCATATCAGAGGCACTTTCCCTTGATATGGCAACACTCTACTGCCAGCATTTTGCAGAAGCTATTAGATATAGAAAAACTATTTCTTTTGAGGAGCGATTTTATATCAATAGTGACGAAACTTGGTGGCTGCTAAATGTGACTCCATTGCGCGATCGCAATTTACAAATTCACCAGTTAGTAGTTACTGCCACTAATATTACTAACAGTAAAGCCGCAGAAATTGCTCTCCAAGAAAGTGAGAGCAAATATCGCAGCTTAGTCAATACATCTCAAGATATGATCTGGTCTGTAGATCTGGAAGGACGCTATACTTTTGTTAACCCAGCAGTTAAAAAAATTTACGGCTATGAGCCGGAAGAAATGATCGGTAGGCAGTTTACTGACTTTATCCCACCCCAACAAATTCAGAAAGATTTTGAAGCTTTTACTTGTGTTTTAGGTGGAGAAGCACTCCTTCAGTATGAGAGTATTCAAATTGCTAAAGATGGCCGACTTATCAATCTCATATTTAATGCGATCGCGCTACGTGGCGAGGCAGGAAATATATTAGGTGCAACAGGTATCGCTAGCGATATTAGCTTACGTAAACTAGCAGAAGCCGCCCTTGCTGAAAGTGAAGCTAAATTCCGTAGATTAGTAGAAAATGCCAATGATTTGATTTACGAACATTCAATAGATTCAATATTCACATATCTTTCGCCCAAGATATCCGATCTCATCGGCTATGAGATATCAGAACTCTTAGGAAAGTCTTTTGTACCCTTGATTTACCCTCAAGATTTGCCAGCCGTTACAGCAGTTCTTAACTGTATTATTGAAACTGGCGAGAAGCAGGCTGGACTTGAGTTGCGAACCCAACATAAAGACGGTAGTTGGCATTGGATTACCTGTAATATTTCGCCTGTTAAAGATGCTAAGGGTAATATTATTAGTTTTATGGGTATTGCCCGTGACATTCGCGATCGCAAACTTGTAGAAGAAACTCTGCGGCATTCAGAATCCCAATTAAGACAGCAAGCCCTCGATTTAGAGCTAGCCTTGCGACAGCTACAACGCACTCAATCTCAACTGATTCAGAGTGAAAAAATGTCTAGTTTAGGTCAGCTAGTTGCTGGAGTTGCCCATGAAATTAATAACCCAGTTAACTTTATCTATGGCAATCTTACCTACGCCAATGACTATACTCAAAATCTACTTAAACTGCTACAACTTTACCAAACACACTATCCAGAGCCAGTTAGGGAAATCCAAGAGGAAATTGAAGCGAGTGATATTGAATTTTTATTAGAAGATTTACCAAAAATTCTCTCTTCCATGAAAGTAGGATCTGAGCGAATCCAACAAATTGTCACCTCTCTACGCACCTTTTCACGTATGGACGAAGCCGAAATGAAGGAAGTAAACATTCATGAAGGTATCGACAGTACGCTGATGATTTTGCAACATCGAATTAAGGCAAAAAGCGACCGACCTGCGATTAATATTATCAAAGAATATGGCAAATTGCCTTTAGTTGAGTGTAGTGCCGGACAGCTAAATCAAGTGTTTATGAATATTCTGAGCAATGCCTTGGATGCCCTAGATGAAAGAGATGCACAAAGGTCTATAAATGAAATGAAGCAAATGCCGAGCAGTATTAGCATTTACACTCAAGTATCGAATGCTAACTATGTAGAAATTAGGATTATTGATAATGGGCCAGGAATACAAAAAAGCGTGCTAGAGCGACTTTTTGACCCATTTTTTACCACCAAAGCTGTTGGTAAAGGTACAGGGATGGGTCTATCAATTAGTTATCAGATTATCACAGAGCGGCACGGTGGAACTTTAGAATGTATTTCCACACCGGGAGAAGGCGCAGAATTTAAAGTTATGATTCCGCTTAGACCCTCTTAAGCATAGTGCTAGTATTTTTATCATAGTGCTAATATTATTTCATCGCCAATATCTTCTTAGCTACATCCTCAGCTATGGGCATTACTGATAACCGATTCCCCTTTTGAACCAATAAAAGCCGATCGTTAGTAAACTCTTGTTTAAGCAGATCGAGCGATATTAATTTAGCGAATTCCTCAACAAATTCCACACTAACTGTCTGCCATCGAGGAGCATTTAAAGTTGACTTAGGATCGTAATATTCACTTTGATGGTCAAATTGAGTAGGATCGGATATCCCGGTTTCAATTACACGCATTAAACCGACAATTCCCGGCGGATTACTATTAGAATGGTAGAAAAATACTAAGTCTCCCTGGTTCATTTGCCGTAAATAATTGCGAGCTTGATAGTTGCGAACACCGTCCCATAGAGAAGTAAGATCCCGTTTCAAATCTGTGATACTGTAAACATTGGGTTCCGATTTCATCAGCCAATAGTTCATAAGTAGAATAAAATAATTAAACGTAGAGTGGCATTGCCCGTAACAGTCTTTACTTCAAAGTTACCCGTAATTTTTACACTTCTTGCGTTAATAAACACGATTACATTATAATATAGTTTGGCGTAAGTCCCGATTGGGATCAAGTTGAGCTAAATTAAAGTAATGCTAAAAATCAGACACTTGACTGCGGCAATATCGGGAATAGTTCTAGTAATTATTGCTGGATGTACTGCTAATGAAGCACCTAAAATTCCATCTCCATCTCCTCAGTCTGATGCCACTCCTGCCTCAGTCAAGAAAGAAGATAAATTATCAATTTTATCTCCAGCTAATCCAGATACAGCAGCTAATTCTATCATTCAGCAATACATCAAAAAACTAGCTGCTAAAGGAGTTTCTAAAGAAAAACAAGGGGTGTGGATACAATCTAAAAACACTCTTTTAGCAAATCATCAAGGCACAATCCCTCTACCAGCAGCTTCAATTACCAAAGTAGCAACAACTCTAGCAGCCTTGCAAACTTTTGGCCCAGATCGTCAATTTGTCACTGTAATCAATGCAACCGGCCCCATTGAAAAAGGGATATTAAAAGGCGATTTAGTAATTCAGGGAGACGAAGATCCGTTATTTATCTGGGAAGAAGCAATTGCCCTCGGTAACACCTTAAATCAAAAAGGTATTAAGCGAATAACTGGCAATTTGATAATTATCGGTAAATTTTACATGAACTTTGAACTTGACCCCCAAAAAGCCGGCTCTCTGCTTAAAGAGGGGTTAAATAGCCAAATTTGGTCTTCAGAAGCTGAAAGCCAATATCAAACTTTGCCAGTAGGAACTCCTAAACCACAGATAATAATTGACGGTTCAGTACAAGTTTTACCCACAACTCCTACCAATATTCAGCCTCTAGTTCGCCATTATTCTTTACCTTTAGCCGAACTCGTAAAGAAAATGAATCAATACAGCAATAATTTGATGGCTGATATGTTAGCTGATACTGTCGGCGGAGCAAAAGTAGTAGCCCAAAAAGCCGCAGAAATCGCAGGAGTTCCCCCCGCAGAAATTCAACTCGTTAATGGTTCTGGCTTAAGTGAAGAAAATCGGATTTCTCCTCGCGCCGCCTGTGCAATGTTTTTAGCACTTGAGCGCTATTTGCAACCTTACAATATGACAATTGCAGATGTTTTAACAGTAGTTGGAAAAGATCCGGGAATCTTAAATGAGCGCAAGATTCCGCCATTAGCTGTTGTCAAATCTGGAACTCTCGATTATGTTAGCGCTTTAGGAGGAGCACTACCAACTAAAAAACAAGGAACTGTTTGGTTTGTGATGATGAATGGAGGGGAAAATGTTGAGGAATTTCGCGCACAGCAAGAAGCTCTCCTAAATATCTTTTTGAAAGAATGGGGTTCTGTTCAAGTTTCGCCGCCAGAGTTAACACCTAACCCTAGTAGAAAAAGTAAAAGCTCTAGCAATGAAATTATCCCGTAGGGTGGACGCAACTATACTCTCAGGATTTACGCATTTCTAACGTAATGCGGCGCTGTGGAGGGTATTTTTATCGCTCAGATGCCGGGGTTATAAGTAGAAGGAAGAAGGAAGAATGAAGAATGAAGAATGAAGAATGTTTATACCGTAAGCTTTTTAGCCATCCCGATCTTATGTTTAATTAGGTGGATTTACTTACCAAATCCGGGTTTTTCACCCCTTTATTGTCATTGCGAGCGGAGCGAAGCAATCGCAGAGACTAGGCGATTGCTTCGCTCCGCTCGCAATGACGGCAGAATTACTAATAAAGGGTATGACTAACCCAGATTTGGGTGATAAACTCTCATCAAATGGGAAAGTAAATAACAAAGATCAGTCCAGATTTTAGCTGAAAAAAGCAGACTCTTAAGAGGCATCATGCCTCTTAGTTTGGTATACTACTACTGGCCTGTCAATACCTTTAAAACGAAAGTCTCCGATCGATTCAAAACCTTCGCGCGATCGCAACATAGCATAAGTATTCTCACTCACCACACATTCCCCAGGAGGACAAACTTTTTCCATGCGAGAGGCGAGATTAATCGTCGAACCCAAAACCGTATAATCCACCCTTTTGAGACTACCCACATCGCCAACAACAGCCTTACCGCTATTAATAGAAATACGCAGTTGCAGAGGTTCTCCTAAAGTACCGCTGGCATTAAGTTCATCTAACCGCTCTAACATTCCTACCGCAGCTTCTACAGCACGCTCAGCATGATCTGACTGAGGTTCAGGAGCGCCAAAAAATGCCATAATACAATCTCCAATGAATTTATCCAACGTTCCGCCAGCAGCAAAAACTTCCCGCAGCATTTCCTCGAAAAAATTATTGAGTAATTTTGCAACTTCTGCTGGACTTAAGCGTTCAGACATAGCAGTAAAGCCAACAATATCAGCAAATAAAATGCTAATTTCGCGCTCTACTGGTGGTAAACGATCGTCTATAAGTGCCGAAGCTGCTATTAACTGTTGTACCACTGCTGGAGAATGATATCGCTCTAATCTTTGCCGCATTGTCTCTTCACTTCTAAGTTTCTGTGCTAACAGCCATCGCTGCACGCTAGAAGCGACCAAATTGCCTAAAGCCGAAAAAAAGCTCAGGTCTTCATCACCTCCTCTTTGCCACTCCTCTGAAGACAATTGAGCGTGTCCATAAAGTACGCCAAAAACTTTATGTTCGTTCCATAAAGGTACTGCGATCGCGCTGCGAATTCCTTTGACAATAATACTCATTTCTTCTTCAAACCGTTCGTCCATTTGAGCATCAGCCGTTTTAATAGCAACTTGTTCTGCAAATACTTTTTGACAAATTGTACGACTGATCCAACTACCATCAGTAGGCATCTCTTCCTGTTCAGCAAGTGTTTTAGCCGCAGCATTAACTACTTCCAATTTGCCCGTACCAGTAACATCAATTAATAGTGCCAATCGTTCAATATTTTTATTGTCACGGAATACAACTTCCTGTACCTGGGAAAAAATTGCTTCTATAGATTCAGCACTATTCAGAAACTTGGCAATATCTACCAAATATTTGAGTCTGTCAATAGCTTGTCGATAATTACTGATATTTTCAATTTTTGTATCCGGTTCTATCCACTGTTCTTGCAGTTCTTTAGCCTTAACTAGAATCGTCATTCCTTCCCCCAGACTTCCTATTTCTGGAGGCTGTGGTTGGGGGCGGCTGTCTAAAACAATAATTATACTAATATTATGTCCTAAATTTACATTGTCACCCTGATTTAGTTTTTGAGGATAGGTAATCTGGACATCATTTAAGCGAGTACCATTTTTGCTACCCATATCTTCTACTAACCATTCCCCGGAAGCTGTTTTGTAGAAACGGGTATGGCGGCGAGAAATATCGGCAAAAGGTACTTGTAAATCGCATTCTGGTAAGCGACCAACAATATAATCATCGCGGTTTACTGCTACTGTTTTTTCTATTAGCCCATCTATTTGCAGTTTTAATTTGAGGTCATCCATAATATCAAATTCCGCTGCTTAGTGTTAATTGTAGGTCTCAAATGCTAAAAAGGTAATTTATAAATCTATGTTATTCAGAGTACAATTGCGTTAAAATAAACAGATTTTACAATTCTATCAAGGCAAGCATCTAGATGTCATTTCACTCTTGTATGCTTAACTTTGCTTAATTTAAAACCATTGCATATAGGGCTTCAACAGGAAGATATTGGCGGTGCATTAGCAGCACTAAGTAGGAGGAGATAATTAAACGTCAAATACAACTCCTAAAAAGCAGGCGATCTAATTCCTTTCTTGGATCATCTTATCATGTTTATATTCACTTCAATTTGGGGGCAATTCCAGAGCAAGTTGGCCTAACAAACCAGTCCTAAAATCATTTAACATTTTTCGCGCTGTACGCTCCACATCTCCTTGATAACGCAGTTTTGCTACCTCATGCAAATAGCTTTCACCATTAATAGATGTTGCGTCTAATTCATAGCGAGACTTTAAACCAGATGCGGAGATCAAACCATCACTGGTAGTCTCAAGATATGTTAATAGATCCACCATCGCTGCCGCTATACCCTGATTGTCATAAGCAGCCTCGCCAATATCTTCACAAATAGCTAATTTCTCAGCGTCCTCTTGATTCTCAATTCTAGTCGGAATTACCCCTGGAGCGTCTAGTAGTTCAATTTCCTCAGAAATGCGAATCCACTGAAGACTTCGCGTCACCCCTGCTCTTCTGGCACTATCGACCACCCGCCGCCCTAATAATCGATTAATTAAAGCCGATTTGCCCACATTGGGAAAGCCAATCGCCACAGCACGAACTGGACGAGGAAGCATCCCGCGATCGCGCCGCCGTTGATTCAACTTTACCCCAGCATCCCGCGCCGCGATCGCCACCGCCTCGACACTCTGGCCATGCTGAGCATTAGTAAAATAAGGAACCTCACCCTGGGCCTCAAACCACTCTTCCCAAACTTTTCGCACTCGCGGCGAAATCATATCCATGCGGTTAATTACCAAAACTCGCGCCTTCTCGCCTACCCACATCGGCACTTGAGGATGATGAGTCGCCAACGGAATTCGGGCATCTCGGACTTCGAGCACCACATCCACACGCTTGAGCTGTTCTTTCAGTTTTCGTTCAGCCTTAGCAATGTGACCCGGATACCATTGAATTTTCATAAAAAATTGTTAGTTGTTAGTTGGCTTGTGTAGTTAGGGACTAGGGGCTAGGGACTAGGGGCTAGGGAAGAAGGGAAGAAGGGAATAGAATAAGCGGGTGGAAGCAATCGTAGGCGTAGCCAGCCGCAGGCATCGTATCTGGTGTCGCCTGGGCGACTGCGATAGTAGTGGCTAGACCCGCTAAATCTGACAAGAGAGCGCGCCTTGGCCACTACTACGAAATTGACGCGATCGACAGGAGCGCGAAGCGATCGCCAAGCCTTGATATTGCTTGGCGACCCTCACAATGACAGCGAAATGTATATCTCCAGGCAATTAACAGTTAACAGTTAACGGTTAACTGTTAACCGTTAACCGTTAACAATGCTAGGGAACAATCAAAATCGGACAGGGAGAGAGATTAATCACTCGATTGGTGACGCTATCCCCTGCTCCCTCTTCAGTTAAACCAACTCCCCGACAGCCCATCACAATTAAATCCGCCCCAACCTCATCCGCCACATCACAGATCGTGAAAGCAGGTTTGCCTTCGCGCTCGATAGTTTCGGCTTCGATCCCCTGCTGTGCAAACATAGATTGGGCGCTCTTGAGCAGTTTGGCCACTGCATCAGCAGAAGTCATCTTCTCATGGACTGGAGAATCGCCCTCCGGTGCGGGCGCTTCCAGCACCGACAGGATAATCAAGCGAGAGCTGTAGTTCTTCACGATTTGAATAACCATTTCAGCAGCTTCGCGGGCTTCTCGGCTTTGATCGACAGGAAATAAAACAGTCTTAAACATGATCGCATCTCCAAGACGCGGACTTCGATAAAATGTTTACGGTGAACCAGTCAGTGGAGCTTGCTCCATCCGCCTGTTTTTTGACTAGACGCGATTTCTCGCGTCGGAGGCCAAGCGTGCGAGTGACCCGCGCCGGCCTAAATTCAAAGGAAATTAGACAAAAACACACTTAAAGGAGGGTGATCCTGTGACAAAAAAGACTCTAGCAAATTTATCGGCATCAGATTTATCCGGCAAACGGGTACTCGTGCGGGCTGACTTTAATGTGCCGCTCGACAACGGCAACATCACAGATGATACTCGTATCCGGGCTGCTCTGCCCACGATTGAGGATTTAACTTCTAAAGGCGCTAAGGTGATCCTCTGTAGCCACTTCGGTCGTCCCAAGGGCGTGAGTGATAAGCTACGTTTGACACCTGTGGCGGCGCGTCTCTCGGAATTGCTGGGAAAAGAGGTTAAAAAGCCTAGCGACTGCATCGGTGAGGAAGTCGCTGGGGTTGTGGCAGCGATGCAAGATGGCGATGTAATTTTGCTAGAAAATGTCCGCTTCTACCCAGAAGAAGAGGCGAATGACCCGGAATTTGCGAAAAATTTAGCTTCAGTTGCGGATTTGTACGTGAATGATGCTTTTGGCACGGCTCACCGGGCTCATGCTTCTACGGAGGGAGTGACGAAATATCTCAGTCCTTCGGTGGCCGGGAAGTTGATTGAGAAAGAGTTGGAATACCTGCAAGGCGCGATCGAAAATCCTCAACGTCCTTTGGCTGCTATTATCGGCGGTTCTAAGGTTTCGAGTAAGATTGGCGTGATTGAAAAGCTGCTAGAAAAATGTGACAAATTGATCTTAGGCGGCGGCATGGTTTTCACTTTTTATAAGGCTCGTGGTTTGAATGTTGGTAAGTCTTTGGTAGAAGATGACAAGCTAGAATTGGCGAAGTCTTTGGAAGCCAAGGCAAAGGAGCGCGGCGTTACTTTTCTGTTACCTACGGATGTCGTAGTTGCTGATAAGTTTGCGGCTGATGCTAACACTCAAATTGTCAGCGTCGAGGCGATCCCTGATGGTTGGATGGGTTTAGATATTGGGCCTGATTCAGTTAAGACTTTCCAAGATGCTTTGGCGGATTGCAAGACGGTAATCTGGAATGGGCCAATGGGCGTGTTTGAGATGGAGAAATTTGCTGCGGGAACGGAAGGGATCGCGCGAACTCTTGCTGGTTTGACTAAGACTGGTACTAGCACTATTATCGGCGGCGGCGACTCGGTTGCGGCTGTGGAAATGTTGGATTTAGGCGCAGAAATGAGCCACATTTCAACTGGTGGCGGTGCAAGTTTGGAGTTGTTAGAAGGTAAGGAATTGCCCGGAATTGCAGCTTTAGACGAAGCTTAATTTGGAGTTGGGGCGGGCTTTGTCCGCCCTACTATTTGGAGGAAAAAAACTATGACTTTATCGAGTTTAGTGTTGAAAATGCCTTCAACTTTTCAGATGACTGATGACCAGTTTTTTGACTTCTGTCAAATTAATCGGGATTTACGCATTGAAAGGACTAAAACAGGAGAAGTTATTATTATGTCACCGACTGGTTCAGAAACAGGAAACCGCAATGGCGACATATTTGGTCAGTTGTGGGTGTGGGCAAAGAAAGATAAGACTGGGATCGCGTTTGATTCTAGTACGGGGTTTACGTTTTCTTCTGGACAAACACTGTCACCTGATGTTTCTTGGATTAAGTTAGAAAGATGGAACTCTTTATCGCCTGAAGAAAAAGAGAAATTTGCCCCGATTTGTCCTGATTTTGTGATAGAATTAAGGTCGCCTAGCGATAGTTTGAAATTGCTTAAGGAAAAGATGCAGGAGTATATTCAGGAAGGCGTAAAACTGGGTCTGTTGATTGATAGAAAACCGCGAAAAGTTCATATTTACCGTCCAGAAGTTCCAGAGGAATGTTTAGATAATCCGGCGACGGTTAGCGGTGAGCCGATATTGCCGGGATTTGTGTTAGACTTGAGTGAGATTTGGTAGTCTAATAGAGGTTATGGCGCTTATGAAACTTACAGCATTGGCGATGGCAGGGATTTTTGCACCACTTTCTATAGCAAGTGCTGTCAAGGCGGAGAATCCACAGCACGTTAGGCAATTGCTGGAAACTAGGAGCTGTTATGGCTGCGACTTGAGAAATGCTAACTTGTTTAAGGCTAACCTATTTGAAGCTGATTTGGAAGGAGCAGATTTAAGCGGCGCAAACTTGTATGAAGCTAAGTTAATGGGCGCTAACTTGACGAATGCTAACTTATCAAATAGTAACCTATTTAATGCAGATTTATCTAGGGCTAACTTGTGGAGTGCTGACTTGCGGGGAGCTGATTTATCCTACGCTTTTTTGGGAAAAGCAAATTTAATGAGAGCTAATCTCCAAAATGCTAAACTCTATACAGCAAATTTGGGAGAATCTCATCTTAATGGCGCTAATTTATCAAATACGGATTTGAGAAGATCGTTTCTGTTTAGAGTGAATTTGGAAAGGGCTAATCTAAGTGGGGCTGACTTGACTTATACCGATCTGCGAGATACAAATTTGAAAGATGCAGATTTGTCACAAGCAAGGCTTCCTCAAGGACAATTGAGCGGTACAAATATAGATCTTTCTTTGCGTGAGAATACTGATTTAAAGAGTACAAATTTGCGCGATACGAGGTTTGGTTCTTTTCCCTGCGTGTTGACTGAACTTGTATATTGCGTTAATGAGTTGCCGAATCAGTGATGAGTTAGATATTGGTAGATGGAGGTTAGGGCGATACCTGAATATAGGGGTTTTTAGTTGTATGAAAACAGGGTAATTGGTAATGGCTAATAGCTAATAGCTAATTGCTAATAGCTAATAGCTAATAGCTAATTGCTAATTGCTAATTGTAAGGTGGGCGATCGCCGCAACAAGCCTGTAAATTATAGCAGAAGATCGTTGTCGGCGATCGCCCACCCTACGTTTAATTATGTCCAACTCGTAAGGGTAATCGCAGGGTGAAAGTGCTACCTGTACCCAATTGACTCTCCACGCTTAGACTACCGCGATGTGCTAAGGCTATGGCTTGCGCGATCGCTAACCCCAATCCCGATCCGCCAGTGTCGCGATCGCGCGAAATATTGACTCGATAGAAACGGTCAAAAATTCGCTTGCGATCGGCTACTGGAATCCCAATACCTGTATCTTGAACATGAATTATAACTAAATGGTCACTTTTCTCTACAATAACAGTTACTTTGCCCTTCGGCGGCGTATATTGAATAGCATTAATAATTAAATTAGAAACTAAACGATAAAGTTGGTCAGAATCACCTACAACATTCAACGGCTGATGCACTCTAACTTCCGATGTTAGTATTACTTTAGCAGCAATTGCTAACACGGCTAATTCGTCTACTAAGTCGCTAACAAGATCGTTAATACAACATAACTGGTGGCGCACTGATACAGATTGTCTGTCCATACGAGCTAGCAACAATAAATCAACAACTA
This sequence comes from Kamptonema sp. PCC 6506, assembly GCF_000180455.1. NCBI lineage: Bacteria > Bacillati > Cyanobacteriota > Cyanophyceae > Oscillatoriales > Microcoleaceae > Kamptonema > Kamptonema sp. PCC 6506. The sequence goes on along the minus strand of NZ_CACA01000009.1, from coordinate 10,579 downwards.
ACTGAGTCAATCGCTGGTTTTGACGCTCTACTGTTCGCAACATCTCTCGCGCCTCTTTTTCATCTAAGTTAGGCAACAAAAGTGCGGATTCTACTGTAGCTAAAGTAGCCGCTAAAGGCGTTCTCAATTCGTGGGCAGCATCGGCTGTAAACTGTTGAATTTGTTGGTAGGATTGGTAAATAGGTTTCATTGCTAATCCGGCTAACCACCAACTAGCAACTCCGACCAAAATTAAGGCTGTGGGCAACCCTAATTGTAGAACCCATTTAACTGTACTGAGATAATCGTTGAAGTCTTGAAGGCTCCTTCCTACTTGAAAATATCCCCAATCTTGCTGGTTTTGAGTATGCAGTGATACTGAAATTTGATGATAGATGTTGCCTTTACTATCAGTTATAGTTTGCCAAGTTTGAGAGTTAAATGTTTGGGGTAATTGGTCGAAATCCGTCCCTGCAATCGCAATTAAATTACCGGAAGTATCAAATAAACGTATATAATAATAACCTTGATGAATCGCACTTAAAATGTGGCGGTTAGATACACTCTCCTTGTGAATACTATTAACCCCAATTAGGCGAAGATTAGGTAAAAGTTCAGATACAATCGACTCTAAGCGTCCAGGTTGTTTCAATTTTAGTTCTAGGCTGTCGTGTAGCGTCCCCGCTACCGATTCTAGTTCGCGGTCTAAAGCTACCCAATGAGCATGGGCAATTGCTTTATAAACACCAAATCCTAACAAGCTCAAAATCAAGCCCATAACTCCAGCAATTGAGAGAGCTAATCGCCACCGAGTCTGATTAAATAGTTTATTTTGATTCATAGCCCTAGATTCAGGCGGTATCCTACACCGTGTACGGTTCCGATTAGATTTGCCGCACAACCAACTGATTCTAGTTTGCGTCGCAGCAAACGCATTTGAGCTGCTACTACATTGCTAAATGCGTCTGCATCTGCCTCCCATATCTGATTTCTAATCCGATCGCTAGTAACAATTTGATTGGGATGTCTCATCAAATATTCTAGTAGTTGAAATTCCTTATTAGTTAATGAAATTATCTGCTTTTCTCCTTTCAGATTGAAATGATAAACAGTTCTAGTTCCGTAGTCAAGAGTCAGGTTTACAACTGTCAGTTGTTCGGGTTGTAATTGAGGAGATCGTCGTTGCAATGCCCGCAATCTTGCTAAGAGTTCTGCCATGCCAAAAGGCTTTACTAAATAGTCATCTGCTCCTGCATCTAAGCCAGCAACTTTATCTTCCATCCGGTCTCTAGCTGTTAACATTAAGACAGGCAAATGATTATTTTTAGCACGCAGCCGTTGGCACAATTCTAATCCTGATAATCCAGGTAGCAGCCAGTCGAAAATAGCGAGGGTGTATTGCGTCCACTGACTTTCTAGATATTCCCAAGCTTCATTACCATTTTGTGCCCAGTCAACGATATATTTTTCCTGATTTAAGGTGCGTTTGATCGCTTTTCCTAAATCTGGCTCATCTTCAACTAGAAGGACTCTCATAGAATTAATTAGTGATTTTAGTTTTTGTTTAAAGCCCGCTAAGTTGGTAGAGGAAAACCTGTTTTATCTTAAATCACTTAATAGGATAGGGAGTTCTTCTAATTTTTCTAAAATAACTGACTGTATCATCGTTTTTCTCACACATCGCGACCCATTCATTTCATCATAACACTAACACATCATGTCAGCCACTTAACTTAATGTTGCATTCCCCAATGAAATCTAGATGAAATTTTCAAGATAGACACCAATAATCTAGAGCGTCTATCTTGGAAATAAGCTGACTATTGATCGAAGTTAAAACGACCGTTAACTTTTTCTCCGTTAATATCCGCAGTTACTTTTACTGGATACTGTCCTGCTTCTTTGATGGGAAATAAAACAGTATAATATTTATCGTCAGCATCATACTTTAAGGCTAAGGTTTGCTGTTTTCCGTTCGGTAATTGGACTTGAGCTATCACTTTTGCGTTAGGGACTGGTTGGTGATTGTCGCCTTTTTGTACATAAAGCTCTAACTGAGTTCCTGTATCTTCTTTCTCAGTTAGAAACTCTAAGTGGTAAGCTCCAGATTCGACAACTTGACCCCCTTTAGATTCTTTAGGGTGATCGGTTTTAACAGTAGCCGCAGGGGCAGCACTGGGAGCTGGAGATGCAGATGGAGAGGCAACAGGAGAGGGTGCTGGGCTGCTATTTTGATCGCTTGCTTGCTCGCCTTTATTGCAAGCTCCTAACAAAACTAATCCGACACTGGCAAGAATAATTAAACCTGATTTACATGATTTCATTTGTTTTACTCCTTTTTAGATGATGACGGAAGCTAATGTGTTCCTATTGTAACAGTACCTGTCGGCAAAGTTACTAACTATAGTGTGTAATTTCCCTAATTGATAGAGTCTTTTTGGTTAGCAAAAATTTCCCAAATAGGGAATACAAAGCTGGCAGCACCAGTAAAGTTAAGGCTGTGGAAGTAAACAAACCACCCAACACCACAACTGCCAGAGGTTGCAAAATCTCTTTGCCTGCTCCTGTACCAATTACGAGGGGAACCATACCGAGAGCCGAGGTAAAAGCTGTCATCAAAATCGCCACTAATCTTTCCATTGCGCCTTCTTTAATGACTTGCTTGAAAGGCATTCCCTTGCTTACTTTTTGATTAAAATTATCAACCAAAAGCAAACCATTACGAACCGCGACTCCAAATAAGGTGATAAAACCCACAAGTGAAGCTACAGAAATGATACCACCACCGATCGCAATAGAGAAAATCCCTCCTACTAATGCTAGAGGTAAGTTGATCATAATCATAATCGCGCCCCCCAAAGAATTAACGGCAAAATACATCAGCACTGCAATAATTACTGTTCCTAAACTACCAAATATGAGCAAGTTTTGGGTAGCGCGTTCTTCAGATTCAAATTGTCCACCATACTGAATAAAATAACCTGAAGGTAATATTACTTGCTCTTGTACTTTTATTTTGATTTCATTAACAACTGAGCGTAAATCTCGTCCTGATACATTTGCAGCCACAACCAATAAACGGGAAACATTTTCGCGATTGATAGTATTAGGGCCAGTACCATATTCAATTTTTGCGACCTGCGCTAGTGGGATCTTCTGTCCAGAAGGAGTATCAACTAATAAGTTACTAATAGTATCGAAATTACTACGACTTTCTGGTTTCAACCACACCAATAGATCAAATAACTGCTGTTCTTTAAGAACCTGAGATACTACTTTCCCATTCAGGGCAGTTTCTATAGTTTCTGTAAGACTGCCAATAGTAAGCCCGTAACGTGCAGCCGAAGCTCGATCAAATTTAATCTGTAACTGACGAATGGGAATTTGTTGTTCTAACTGTAAATCAACAATACCTTTGACCTGACTCATAGCTGTTTCTACTTCCTTCCCAATAGCTCTTAATTCTGTCAAATCAGGCCCAAAAACTTTCACGGCAATAGCACTTCTCACTCCTGAAAGTACTTCATCCATACGATGGGAAATAAAGCCTCCTACGCTAGTAGCAACACCCGGTAACTTATTAAATTCCTCTCGGATTTTGGCAATACTCTCTTCGCGGTTCTTAATTCCCCGATCGCTAAGTTCTACATCTAAATGTCCTAAATTTACCCCTCCAGCATCAGCATCACCAGGCGCACGTCCCGATCGCAATTGTACTGCTGTAAATCGAGGATCGTCTTTAAGAGCAGTCTGCATCGCCAGCCCCATGTCGTTAGTAGCGGCTAGGGAACTCCCAGGATAAAGTAATATTGTATTAACTAAAGATCGCTCTTGAAATTCTGGTAAAAATACTCTTCCTAGTGAGGGAAGTACAATTAATGAAGCAATAAAAGCAGCGATGGCTGGCAATAAGATTAATTTAGGACTATTAATTGCGATATTCAAAGCAGGACGATAAAGCCGTTGGCTTAATGCCGAAACCCAAGTATCATCCGATGGCAATTGACGATTTGCTAATAAGATAGCGCAAAGAGCAGGGGAAAGAGTCATTGCAACAAAAGTAGAGGCCATAATAGAAACTAAATAAGCCACTCCCATTGGGGTAAAGATTCGTCCTTCTACTCCTGTTAAAGAGAAAATCGGCGCAAATACAATAACAATGATTACCGTAGAAAAAATTACACTTGTGCGAACCTCTACTGAAGTGCTGTAAACAATCTCAAAATCGTCTTTAGGCTTGCCCTCTAGTTGATTTTTTTGCAATCCCCGATAGCAGTTTTCCATATCCACAATTGAGTCATCCACCACTGAACCAATGGCTACTGCTAATCCGCCCAGAGTCATAGTATTTATGCCTTCTCCAAACCATGATAAAATTAACATTCCTATCAAAATGGACAGGGGAATTGCACTGAGAGTGATTACAGTTGTGCGCCAATTCATCAAAAACATCAGCATGATTACTGAAACAATGATGATGCCATCTCGGAGTGAGTCTCGTACATTTTCAAGAGCAGAATCAATGAAACTTTCTTGGCGAAAAGTTACTTGTACTTTCACATCCTTGGGTAATCCGGCTTGGACTTCCTCCATTGCTTTTTCAACTGCTCTGGTGACAGTGGGAGTATCAATTTGAGGCTGCTTGTTTACAAGTAAAATTACTCCCCTTTCACCATTGACACTAGCATCACCTCTAGCTATTGCTGCTCCCAGTTTTACCTCTGCCACATCACCTAATTTTATGGGTTTTCCCTTTCTAGCTGTTACCACTGATTCGGCTAATTCTTCAATCGTTTCAATCCGACCTACGCCACGAATAATTTCTTCTCTGTCAGGTGTAATTAAAAATCCCCCAGACGCATTAGTATTTGATTGTTGTGCCACTTTTGTTACCTCTTCTAAAGAGATATTAAATGCAGTTAGCTTGACGGGATCGACCAAAACTTGATACTCTCTGACATCACCTCCATAGGCAATCACTTGTGATATTCCCTGCACAGCAAGTAAGCGATTGGTAACATCTCGATCGACTAACCTTCGCACTTCCATTAAATTAGTCTTTGGCTCATTTTCTTCTGCTTTTATGGTGAAGGCATACATTAAAATTGTGCCAATCGGAGAAGATACAGGAGAAATTTGTGGTTCTTCAACACCTTGAGGTAACTTCGCTCGAGTTTGCTGTAAACGCTCAGCAACTAATTGTCTCGCTTGATAAATATCTGTATCAGCTTTAAAAATTACTCTTACAACTGAAATACCTACCGCCGAAGAGGATCGCACAGTTTCTACCCCCGGAGTTCCATTAACTGCACTCTCAATTGGTAAAGTAATTAAAGACTCGACTTCTTCAGGGGCCAGTCCAGGGGCTTCTGTTTGAATTTCTACTTGAGGCGGGGCAAAATTAGGAAAAACATCAAGGGGCATTCTAGTTAAATTATAGCTGCCCAAAAAAGTGACTATAATTGCACCGATTACAACTAGCCAACGTTGAGCTATCGACCATTTGAGGATTGAATTTAGCATGAGTTGAAATAGTGGTAATTATTCTTTTATCTTAAGGAGCAAATTATCTAAAAACTTGACTGAGGAGCGAAGTTTTTAGCCATTACCAATCGTATTCTGAATTATTCCCCGCCACTTTACGATCGCTCTTCCGCCGACCAGCTACAACCCCAACTGAGAAAGCTAGAGTAGATAATATTGTTCCGCCTACTGCTCCCACTAACCATAAAGGCACCGGAAAAGGATTAAAATTTGCTCCTGTCACCTTGGGAGTTAATTCCTTTTTTTCTTCAGATTCTAAAGGTTTATTACCACCGCGTAAAGATTGAGCGTAAAGTTGAGGAGCCCGCTGCGTTACTACTAAATCTCCCTCGAATAAACCGCTCTTAACTTCAACCAAATCACCAGAAATTTGACCGAGTTTGACTTCAATAGCTTGAAAGACATCACCATTTTGAATATAAACGCTCTTTCTACCATTAATATCAACTACAGCACTGCTGGGAATCGCCAAAATATTTGTTGCTGTCTGGTCAGTTAATATCTCTAATTCAGCAAATAGCCCCGGCTTCAAAACGCCGTCAGCGTTATTCAATTCCGCTTGTACTGATACCGCGCGCGTTTCTTCTTGTACTGCTGACCCAATTATTGCAATTTTTCCGATGAAAGTGCGGTTCGGTAAACTGGCAACTTTCACCCTTACTTCTTGACCCTCTTTAACTAGATCTAAATCTTTTTCATAAATGTTGGCTGTGGCAAAAACAGCGCTATTATTTAATAGAATCATTAATGGCTTTTCCGCAGCTTTCACGGATTCTCCGAGAGTGATTTCTCGGTCTGAAACAATGCCGTCAATCGGAGCGATTACTGTAACCAGTCCTCGATCGTTAGCAAGAGTTCCTAACTGGTAGAGTCGTGCTTCATAAGCGGAATTACTGAGTTGAATCCGCGATTGAGCAATTTCTACAGCAGATTCAGCGCGTTTGAGTTGATTCTCAGCTTCTAAAACTTCCCGGCGACTAAGAACTTTAATAAGTTGTGCTTTAAGTTCAGCTACTTTGCCTTGCGATTGTCGCAATTCTCGCAGGGGAAGGTCTACTTCGGCTTGTTTAATTTGGCTTTCGGCTTGGATGACTTCTGGCCGACTTTTTGCCTTAGCAACAGCAGCTTGAGCTTCTGCTCGGCGAGCTCGCGATTCAAGCATTTGCCGTCGCGCGATCGCTCCTGAATTTACCAATTCTAGATCGCGATCGTACTGTTCTCGAGCAACTGCCAGTTCTGTTTCGGCTCGTATTATTTCAGCCTTGGCAATCTCAATTTGGCGCTGATAATTTTCTGTAGCAACTTTAACTACAGATCGCGCTTCTACTAACTCTCGATCTTGGCTATATTGTTTTTGAGCAGCGGTTAATTGAATTTTTACTTCGGCGATTTCGGCTGAGGCTATTTCTATTTGGCGAGTGTAGTTTTCTTTGGCTAGTTTTAAGTCAGCTTTCGCCTGCTGTAAATCTGCTTCTGCTTCTGCGCGTTTTGAAAGCGATTCAACGCGCAATTGTGCTAATTCTGAACTGGATAAAATGGCGAGAATTTGACCTTTAGATACTCGGTCGCCCGGTTTAACTAATAGCTCTACTAATGTTCCATCTACAGGTGCTTGTACTTTGACTTTTTGATTTGGTAAAGTTTCAATTTGACCTGTAGTTTTAATGCCAGTAGCTAATCGCTGAGCTTTGACTGGTTCTACTTTTATTCCTAATCGTTTGGAGGTTTCGGTATCGACTGAAATTGAAGCAGGTGCTTGCGTAGCGTCGCTTCCACTTTGATGAAATTCATTTCCATGTCCGGCGTGAGCTAAAACTGTGGCAGGAAATGTTAATAAACCCAGGCTTAGAATTACCCATGCACATGAGCGGAATAGTGCTTGCGGATGGTAATTATGGGAAGATCGCATCATTAAAGATGCTCTTGAGTAGTGGGGGATGAGGGGAAGGTGAGGGGAGGAATTCTGCATAAGGATTTCTGTGTTGAGCGATCGCCAGTTAGAGCGAACGGTTTGGCTAATTTTTTATAAGGCGAGTCTATTACTCACTACACAGTTTTTCATACAGAAATGAAATCAGGATGAAATCTTGAACGCAGATTGAACTGATTTTCCTGATTTCACTGATTTTTTAAGCCGATAATACTTTAATGGGGCGGTAATGTGGTGGTTTTCAGTGGGGAAAGTACTGCTCTTAATTTAGTAATTAGTGATTAGCAATTACCTTCTTCTCATCCCACTGAAAACAGCTATAATCCCCTTAACTGCCTTGTAGAAGAGGCTTAGCGATATTAGCACAATAGCTGTCGTCTACAACTTTAGATTTGATATTTACAGCTTGCATTGGGGATGAGGGGGGAAGCTCTCGGTTTTCGGGAAGCATGGCAACCTTCTTGCATACAAGTTGGTTGCTGCCTACATAGGCAAAGTTCCAAGTATAAATTTCTGGGTTACTGACAGTCGCATTGGCTGAAGGTAGTGCAAAGGCAGCCAATAATATTAACTCCAAAGCCAGTAGACCGACAATGACGAATTTCAGCATAGACTTTTGTTGACCTGTAAATTCACCTGGTTGACATATTCTTATTATTATTTAAGCTTGTTGCTTCTGGCAAGGCTCTCAGCGGAAAATTTGCGATCGCCCTCTCCTTTATGAAAAATTTTCACAAATTTTAAAATTATTTAATAAATAAATATTCGCTATCTGGGGCAATTGTGGCTGTAAGGATCGATATAGCAGAAGTCCTCCGTCCCAGGGCAGCTATGCTGAAGGTAAAAGGCAATAAAAGCAAGGGTTTCAGCAATTAATAATGCCCTGGCTGCCTTGACCGTTGCGATCGTTGGTGGGGCATCGCTTCCCAGAAGGCATGGTACTTAAAAAATGAGTTATATTACATTATAAACTATTGTCCAATGATTATTCTTAATAAAAAATAAATAAATGATGTAAAGGTCTGCACCCAGAGAGAGCCAAAATATTTTACTTAAGATAGAGCCGCCTCTGCATTTGATCGGAGCACAATATTTAAAGTAGCCGATTAACAGAAGAAGTCATTATCACCCTGTGGCTACTATCTGTGGAATGCAACTATTTTAATGGAGTTAATCTCTGCTTATGCAGCTTCAAAAGCCTTACCCAACTGAGAAGGTAGAAACCAATTCAGCATCCAAACAGCCACAGATATCAATTAAGAGGCATTACTCAGTGTATTTCTTAAAAAGAATCCCACAATTCCTCAGTAGTTTGAGCATAAACCAAAAAATTGGCTATGGTTATGCGGTATCAATCGGAATTGCTGTACTCGGAACCGGAGCAGGACTTGCGCTCGGAGATTATTACCAGCGACAGGCGAAGGAAAAACTAGAGCGTACCCACCAGCAACAAACTCTCCTGAGCGAACTGCAAAATGAAGTGCTAATAGCGCGATCGCATTCGGAAAGGTTAGTATCTATGTTGGACAATGCAGTTTGGGTTGAATCGGAAACCAAGAATTTTTCTGAAAGTGTGTTCAGGGGTAAAAACCTGCTGTCTGAGTTGAAAGCTTTAGTCCAGAGCGAGATTAGAAATCACGGCCGAGATGCTGTCGAAATTGAAGCTTTATTGAAAAGTTACGAAATAACTTTAGCATCTTATGTCGAGCTAGTAAATTCTCTCTTGGATACAATCAATTCGCAGCAAATGTCGCCCGCAGAAGTAGAGCTAACTCAGGAACGACTCCGTATTTCTATAAATGGCGTAGGCTCTATTAGATTTGAACAACTCTATCAAGAACTAACTCAAGTTATTGCTAAAGCTAAAAGCCAAGAGGCGCAAGCTAAAGTCACCTTTAATCAAGCTGAGTCGCTGCGGATTCAAATTACAGTTGCGAGTATGATTCTTTCTGCTGCTTTCGCTGCAATTTTGGCATATTATACTAGCCGTGCAATTGCTCTTCCTATCAAATGGGTGACTCAAGTAGCGCAACGTGCATCCGAGCAATCTAATTATAACTTACGCGCGCCGATTCTGACTGAAGATGAAGTTGGTTTATTGGCAAGTTCTCTCAATCAACTTATTGAAAGAATAGCGAACCAGATCAAAGAATTGACAGAAACTCAATCGCAACTAATTCAGACTGAGAAGATGTCATCTTTAGGGAGTATGGTAGCCGGAGTCGCCCACGAAATTAATAACCCCGTGAATTTCATCTATGGCAATCTTAACTACACCAATCGCTACGTTAAAGACTTGATGGAATTAGTGGTACTATATGAGAAAGATTATCCCAAACCTACTGTAACTATTCAAGACAAAATTGAAGCGATAGACCTTGAATTTTTGCTGATTGATTTGCCGAAAGTATTAGGTTCTATGCAGAATGGTGCTGAGCGTATTCGGCAGATAGTTGTATCTTTGCGAAATTTCTCTCGCCTTGACGAAGCGGAAATGAAACGAGTTAATATTCACGAAGGGATTGATAGTACGCTGTTAATTCTCAATTATCGGCTAAATTCAAAAATTGAAGTGATTAATAACTATGGGGATTTACCGGAAATTGATTGCTATCCGGCGCAACTGAATCAGGTGTTTATTAATATCCTCACTAATGCAATTGATGTGCTAGAAGAAGTTGCAAGTAAGGTGCAGGAAAAAACAGATGAAACAGGCTTATTGCCAGTTAGTTCTAACTTCTCACCTACTATTATTATTAAAACGGAAATTATAGAGCGCGATCTGATTCGGGTGGGAATTTGGAATAATGGCCCTGGGATTCCTGCGGAAATTAAAACTAAATTGTTTGACCCGTTTTTTACGACTAAGCCACCAGGTAAAGGTACGGGTTTAGGTTTGGCGATCGCTTATCAAATTGTTGCTAAGCATTGTGGTAAAATAGAGGTAGTTTCGGAGACAGATTGGGGCGTGGAGTTTGGTATTGTATTGCCAATAAGAGCTGAAAGTAATTAGTTAACTGTTAGGACACATATCCGTAATGCCGCTCTCGCTTACAGTAATACTAAATCCGAGTTTGATATCCCCTCGATCGTTTGGCGATTGAAATCGCTACTACACAAACGAAG